>JACZSH010000008.1:11939-22537 GCA_022574315.1 Chloroflexota bacterium
GCTCCAGGTTCTGTACTAAAGAAGTAAAGGTACCGGGTTACCGTCAGTTCGGTATAAAGACCATTACCTGGCTGTTCAATTGCGGCTCCAAAACAAAGGTATCCGATTCCCAGAGCGGCTTCCGGGCGTATGGCAGCGCCGCATTTCGCAACCTCACCCTCACTGAAAGGGGGATGGGCGCCAGCATTGAAATCCTGGAGAAAGCGCGCCGCGCCGGATCGGTCATCAAAGAGGTGCCCGCTTCCTGTATATATACGTCATCCAAGTTGACGCCAAAAGCGGCCAGGCACGGGCTAAAAGTAGCCTTATCTGTCATCAGGATACGTCTTAAATATAGCCTGTTCGGTGAATAGAGAGAATGAGTAAAGCTGAAATATCGGTAATCATACCGGTATTGAACCAGTCAGTCAAAATCAAACGGTGTCTGGAAGCCGTTTTTGCCCAGTCGCTACCACCGGTGGAAGTAATTATCGTTGACGGGCATTCCACCGACGGCACCGTGACCGCCGCCCTTAATTTTCCGGTCAAAGTATGCTACCAGGAGTACGGCGCCGCCGGGGCGGCCCGCCAGCTAGGCGTGGAAAATGCCATCGGCGACTATCTGGCTTTTACCGATGCCGATTGTATACCGGACAGAGACTGGCTCCAGAGCCTTCTATCTGCTTTTGAAGACGACATCGCCGCCGTGGGCGGGGGAATGATAAACGTAGGCGAGGGGCTATGGGTCAAGTCAACCAACCTGGCCATGACTACTTTCCTGGGCAGCGGCCGTTCAATACAGGGGCGCATCTTCAAAACAAAACAGCTCGTTAACTGGCATGGCATCGGTTGCTTTAACGGCATGTACCGCCGAGAGGCGATTATCGCGGTCGGTGGTTTCAATGTCAACTTACGCGGCGCGGATGAAACGGAACTGAACCGGAGGCTGTTTAAAAGCGGCCGAAAACTGCTCTACACGCCGGATACGGTGGTCCGGCATGACCACGGCCGGGGGCTGAAGGAGTTCGCCATCAACATGTATCGCTACGGCACCTGGCGGCGGCAGTGTCGGGTCTGGGACTTGCCGGTGGTACCGCCACTGCTGGCTCCCCTGCTGCTCCTTTCTCTAATCTTTACCCGCTGGGTGTTTCTGCCGATTATCGTTCTGTACCTGTTTCTCCTGGCGGGCATGGGGATAAAATTCGCCGTCCAGGAGAAAGATATCCGGTACCTGATCACCATACCGATTGTTTACCTCGTCGAGCACACCGGCTACACCATCGGCTTCTGGAAAGAGGTATTCAAGCCGGCTAAAATGCCCGGAACATCCGGGGAGCGGCAGTCATGAAAGTCTTACTGCTGAACCCGCCCTTTATCGGCCGGTTCTCCCGGACTTCGCGCAGTCCCGGCGTCAGCCGGAGCGGTACCCTGTACTATCCCTTCTGGCTGATCTATACCGCCGGCGTCCTCGACCAGAACGGCCTGGAAGTCAGCTTTATCGACGCACCGGCGGAAGGCCTGGCCACCAGTGAAGTCATTGCCCGGGCCAAAGAGAGTCCGCCGCAGCTGATTGTCATCGATACCAGCACCCCCAGCATCTACAACGACATCAAAGTAGCCGAGCAACTGAAAGAGAACTTTCCGGCTTCATTTATTACCCTGGTGGGGACGCACCCGTCCGCCCTGCCTCATGAGACGCTCCAGTTAAGCGACCAGGTGGACGCGGTCGCCCGCGGAGAGTACGATTACACCATCCGCGACCTCGCCGCCGGCCTGAGCAACGGGAGCGATTTAAGCGCCGTCGACGGGCTCGTCTTCCGGCAGAACGGGGAGATTGTCGAGAACAGACCGCGCGCCCTTATCGAAAACTTAGACGAGCTTCCCTTCATCAGCCGGGCTTACCGTAAATTCCTGGAGACGCGGAACTATTTCTTCGCCGCCTCCGATTATCCCATGGTTATGGTCATTACGGGGAGGGGATGCCCCTACAAGTGTTTTTTCTGCGTCTACCCCCAGACTTTTCACAGTCGGCAGTACCGACCCCGCAGCCCGAAGAACGTGGTCGATGAGTTCGAATACATCTCACAAAACATGCCCGAGGTGAGGGAAATCGGCATCGAAGACGATACCTTCACCGTCGACCAGGCGAGGGCCAGGGAGATATGCCGGCTGATTATCGAGCGCAACCTCAGAGTAAAGTGGTACTGCAACGTGCGGGTCAACCTGGAGCCGGAGACGATGAGATGGATGAAGCAGGCGGGCTGCCACCTGGTCACGGTGGGATTCGAGAGCGCCAACCAGGCTATTTTGAATAAAATGCACAAGGGAATCACGGTGGAGCAGATTAAGGAATTCGTCAGCAATGCCCGGAACGCCGGGCTGCTGGTTCACGGCTGTTTCATGGCCGGTAACCCCGGCGAGACCAGGGAAACCCTGGCAGAGACCCTCAAGCTGGCCAAGGAACTGAACTGCGACACGATGCAGTTCTACCCACTGCTGGTCTACCCGGGCACCGAAGCCTACCAGTGGGCAAAGGAAAACGACTACCTGACGACGGACGACTTTCGCCAGTGGGCGACCGAGGAAGCCACCTTTAATTGCGTCCTTAACCTGCCCGGCCTGAGCACCGATGACATCAACGCTTTCTGCGCCCGGGCCAACCGGGAATATTACCTGCGGCCGCGCTATATGCTGATGAAACTGAAACAGGTAATCCTTCACCCGAATGAAATAAGGCGGACTTTAAAAGGCGCCAGGGCCTATTTCGGCATGCTCCGCAAAGGCCTGTAGCCATTCCAAGGAGACAAATGAGCCATAAACCGAGGTATTTTATTACCGGCGGCGCCGGCTTTATCGGCAGTCACCTGGTGGACCGGCTGGCAGACACGAGTGAGGTCACCGTCTATGACAACCTCAGCTCGGGAAGGGTGGATTTCATCCGACGGCACCTGGATGCGGGACGTGTCCGGCTTATCCAGGCCGACCTGCTGGAACCGGACCGACTGCAGGCGGCGATGAAAGGCAATGACGCCGTTTTTCACCTGGCGGCCAATTCGGAAGCCAGGACCGGTCTCGAAAACACCCGCTTCGACCTGGAACAGGGGACAGTCGCCACCGGCAACGTCCTGGAGGCAATGAGAAGGAACGGGATAAAGAAAATAGTCTATGCCTCCAGCAGCACCGTTTACGGAGAAACGCCGGTCAAACCCACGGCCGAGGACTACGGGCCGCTGCAGCCGATTTCCCTGTACGGCGCCAGCAAGCTCGCCGGGGAGGGTCTGATAAGCGCCTTTTGCCACAGCTTCGATATGCAGGGCTGGATTTTTCGCTTCGCCAACGTCATCGGGGCGCGGTCGACCCACGGCGTGGTCTTCGATTTCATCAACAAGCTGGAGAAGAATCATGGCGAATTAGAGATACTGGGAGACGGCACCCAGGAGAAGCCTTATCTCCATGTAGCCGATTGCGTGGCCGGCTTCCTCTACGGCTTTCAGCACGCCGGCGACCGGCTGAACCTGTTCAACCTGGGGGTCGCTTCTTCCACCAGAGTCAGCACCATCGCCCGTATTCTCACCGAAGAAATGGGGCTGCGGGAGGTCGCCTTCAAGTTTACCGGCGGAAAGCGGGGTTGGCCCGGGGACGTCCCCCAGGTGCGCTATGACACGTCAAAAATGGAAAAGCTGGGCTGGCAACCGGAGTATACGTCGGACGAGGCGGTCCGGCGCGGGATTAAAGATATTTTGGGAAAGCCCGGGTAAGGTGTTAAGATGCAAGCAGTCATCCTGGCCGGAGGCATGGGCACCAGACTGAAGCCATTGACGGAGCAGATACCGAAAGTAATGGCCCCGGTCAACGGAAAGCCTTTTTTAGGGCACCTGCTGGAGCTGTTAAGGGGGTACGGCATCGATAACGTTATCCTGTGCGTCGGCTATCTGCCGGAACAGGTCAGGGATTATTTCGGGGACGGAAGCAGTCTTGGGCTCAGTATAAAGTACAGCCAGGAAGAGGGGGGGCTGCTGGGAACGGGGGGCGCCCTGAAGAAGGCGCAAAACCTGCTCGACGAGCGCTTCTTCGTGATTAACGGAGACACTTACCTGCCGGTGGACTACCGCCGGGTGGAGGATATTTTCCGGCAACGGGACAAACAAGCCCTCATGGTGGTCTATGACAACGGAGATGATACCGGGGTTAAAAACAACGTGGCGCTGGATGATGAAGCCATGGTAACCAGATATGATAAAAAGAGTGTCCGCCCTGATTTGAAGTACGTCGAGGCCGGTGTGCTGGCTTTACATCGGGAGGCGCTTTCTATTTTGGAAGCAGGGCGTGCCGTATCCCTGGAAGCAGGCCTGTATCCGACCCTGATACGGGAAAGACAGCTGGCGGCTTACGTCACGGAGCGGAAATTCCACGATATCGGCACCCCGGCACAGAAAAAGGCTTTCGAGGCTTTCCTGGCCGGAGGGGCAAGATGATTATCACCCGCACTCCGTTCCGGCTCAGCTTCGCCGGCGGGGGTACCGACCTGGCCGATTTCTACCGACTCAAGACGGGGGCGGTGGTGAGCACGGCGATAGACAAGTACATGTACATCGTGGTCAACCGGCGCTTCGACGATTCTATCCGGGTCAGCTATTCCCGCACCGAGATAGTGAACAGCGTCGACGAGCTGCGCCATCCCATCGCCCGGGAGTGCCTGAAGCTGGTGGGGATTACCCGCGGCATCGAGATAGTCTCCATCGCCGATATTCCGGCCGGGGCCGGGCTCGGCTCTTCGGGCAGCTTTACGGTGGGCCTGCTGAACGCTCTTTACGCCTACCGCGGCGTCCTTAAATCGGCGGAAGACCTGGCACAGGAAGCCTGCCGCATCGAAATAGAAATCATCGGGGAGCCGGTGGGCAAGCAGGACCAGTATATCGCCGCCTACGGCGGTTTCCGCCACATCCAGTTCAATGCCGACGACACCGTTTTTACCGAGCCAATCATATGGTCGAAGAAGAACCGGGCAGAACTCAACCGCAACCTGCTGCTGCTCTATACCGGCGACAAACGGCCGGCCAGCCACATCCTGAAGGAACAGAAGGAAAATACCCGCCAGGCCGACAGCATGGCCTGCCTGGAGAAGATGCGGGACATGGCTTTAGATTTAAGAGAACGACTCAATAACAAGGCTGCCCCGGATATCCTGGGAGAGACGATGCACCGGGGCTGGGTGCTCAAAAAACAGCTGGCGAGCCGCATCAGCAACACCAGACTTGACGGGTACTATGAAAAAGCGCTCGGTGCCGGCGCTCTGGGGGGGAAGGTGTCCGGGGCGGGGGGAGGCGGTTTTCTGCTCCTGTACTGCCCCGGCGACAGGCGGGCGGCGGTAAAGGAAGCCCTGGGCTTAAAAGAGCAGTCTTTTTCTTTTGAGCCGGAAGGTAGTAAGATAATCTACGTGGTGTAGAAAGCCAGTCAGGAGACTCACCTTAAATGATGTCGCTCATACGACGAATAACGCTGTTACTATTTGTTAAAGTGTCTCGGTTTATCGGCAAGTGCGGGCTCAGCAAGTTCCGCTCGGCGAGGATCGCCCATGGTTTCCTCCTTCGCTTCTTCAAGTCTTTCTTGAAACCAGAGTTCGTGTTCATGCACGGGCATAAACTATTCCTAGATGCTCAAGACAGCTCCAACTTATCCGTCTACGGTGCATATGAACCGATTGAAACGGAGGTTCTAGAGAGGGAGATTAACGAAGGCGACGTTGTTTTAGATATTGGCGCCAATATTGGTTATTATACTTTAATTGCGGCCAGACTCGTTGGCAATAAAGGCAAAGTTTTTGCTTTTGAACCATCCCCGGACAACTTTGCCCTGCTGGAAAAGAACGTGGCGGTGAATGGCTACAAGAATATTATCCCTGTCCCCAAAGCGGTCTCCGATGAATCCGGTAAAATCAGGTTGTTTATGGATGAAGCAAGCGGTGTGAGTAACAGAATACATGACCCCGGGGACGGACGTAAGTCAATCACCGTTGAGGCAATAACCCTTGATGGGTTTTTTCAGGATTATAAAGGGGAAATTAATTTTATTAAGATGGATATTGAAGGAGCTGAAGCCAGGGCACTTCAGGGAATGCGTGGTCTGCTAAAAAAGAACCGGAAGATAAAACTGGCGACCGAGTTTTATCCTTCGGCACTGCGAAGTTCCGGTGCCACACCGGAAAACTATCTCAAATCACTTTCTCGGCTAGGTTTTACCATTAATCATATCGACGAGAAAAATGGGAAATATGAGCCGGTTGATATCGAGAAACTTATGTCATGGGTCAATGGCGGCGGACAAATTACGAATTTATTTTGCGTCAGGTCATAACTTTTTCTTTTGAGCCGGAAGGTAGTAAGATAATCTACGTAGTCTAGGCCGGGACGGGGGTACACAATGGAACCTGAGAATGAAATATTTGCGGATTATGTAAAGGGACTGCGCGCCTGCCTTGACGAGCTTTCCGGTCAGGACGTGGAGGACATTGCCGACATAATATTTAACGCTTACAAAGAGGGCAAGCAGATATTTGTGCTGGGCAACGGGGGCAGCGCCACCACCGCCTGCCACTTCGCCCGCGACCTCCAGATAAGCACCGCCGTGGAAGGTAAACCCCGCGTCCGAACGACCAGCCTGACCGACAACGTGGCCCTGGTCACCTCCCTGGCCAACGACATCGACTACAGTCTCATCTTCAAGGAGCAGCTCATCGGCCAGCTGAACGAGGGGGATGTCGCCATCGGCATCACCAGTTCGGGAAACTCGCCCAACATACTCAAGGCAATGGAGTTCGCCCGCTGCCAGGGAGCGGTAATTATCGGCCTCATCGGCTTCGGCGGTGGTAAGCTGCAAGAACTCACCCACAAGAGCGTGGTGCTTTCCAGCCAGGATTACGGGCCGGTAGAGGATACCCACCTGGTACTCGCCCACCTTATCACCTACCTGGTCAGGGACAGGATTGCCCGTGACTAACCGCGCCGTCTTCCTGGACAGAGACGGGACAATGGCCAGGGACGTCAGCTATTGCTCACGACCGGAAGACTTCGAGCTTTTCCCGGGCACGGCGCGGGCGGTAAAGCGATTCCCCGAGCTTGGTTTCAAGGTCATCGTGGTCACCAACCAGTCGGGAATCGGGCGGGGCTATTTTAGCGAGGAAACGTTGGCTGAAATTCACGATAAAATGAAGAAATCACTGGCCGAAGAGGGCGCCCACGTGGACGGCATTTATTACTGCCCCCATCACCCGGACGACAACTGCGACTGCCGCAAGCCCAGACCGGGAATGATACTCCGCGCCGCCCAAGACCACGATATCGACCTGAAACAATCATTCGTTATCGGCGATTTTCAATCGGACATCGAGCTGGGGAAAGCGGCCGTGGGCAAGACGATTCTGATATCTCAAGCGCAAAGCGGAGAGCTTATGGCTGATTACATCGCCGTTGACCTGTGCCAGGCCGCGGAATGGATAGCGGGACAGGGATAGGGGGACAAAGATAACATGGAAAACCTACTTAAACTAAGCTGGCTTCTGAAAGCTCCTTTGACCTTTCCATTATTCCTCAGGATGACTAAAATTACTTTTAACTTGCTGGAACCTTCAACAAAGGACGTTATCTGCGATGTAGGTTGTGGACGGGGAGAAAGGATTTCCCTACTCTCCAACCACATTGAAAAAGTGGTTGGCATGGATATCGCACAACCCGTAATGGAATTTCTGGAACAAAACAGGAAATCCGCCAATGTTAGTTTCCATACCGTTGATGCCACTGCGGAGCCGCCGCCTGAATTTACCGGTACTTTTAACAAATGCCTGTGTATGGATTTGATCGAGCACGTTGATAATCCAGAGTTAGTATTCAGTTTCTTACGTAAACTCATCAGGCCGGATGGGCTGGCGTTAATTGGCATTCCCATTAATTCTGCGGCGCATGGAAGACATCTTTTTAATACTGAAGACGTATTTAACTTAGCGGATAATTTGGGCATGGAAACAAAAGTTGTGTTGTTTCGAAGAAATATGTGGGGTAGATTGGTGGATGACCATGTATATGCCAAAATTCGGCAAATTATTAAACCGCGCCGCGAGGGAGACTATTGCCATGAAGGCGTCGGTTTTGAAATGATGGCCAAACCAAAAAAGATATATTTTTTATTTAAATTAGCTATCGTCTTTCTATATCTAATATCGCAGAATTCATACCATGAAACGTACAGAGGGGACGAAGCAGCCGACAGAGCCTTTATCCTAGCAAAGAGGAGTGTCGACTAAAGACCAAAATGAAGATAGCTTTCCTGGTATCTAATTTCTTCAAGATTGACGGTGGGGCGGTGGTGCCTGACCTCCGGGCAGCCGTCCAGTGGATAGCGGGACAAGGATAACCATGACCGACTTACTCAATTTCGGGACCCTGGTCAGAATGTCGCCGACCAACGTCTGGTTTCTCAGGCTGACCAAATTTGCCTTCCAATTATTGGCACCGTCCGACGACGATGCCGTCTGTGATGTGGGCTGCGGCGCGGGAGAGAGGATACTACTGCTCTCCAGCTACGTAAGGAAGGCAACCGGCATGGATATATCGGCGCCGTTGATAGAATTCCTCTCTGAAAAGACAAAGGGCGGTAATGCCAGTTTTCATGTTGTCAACGCCACTGCGGAGCCGCCACCTGAATTTATCAGCGCCTACGACAAATGTCTGTGCATGGATATGCTGGAGCACGTCGAGGATCCGGAGCAGGTACTGGGATTCATCTCTAAAATACTGAAGCCGGGCGGATACGCCGTGATAGGCCTCCCGATTAACACCGATTACGAGAAGCATCACCGGCATTTTGATGCCGGAGACGTATCGCGTCTGGCCAGCGATTCAGACATGGAGACACGGGTAATATTGCTCAAACTGAGTCCGTCGGGCAGACTGATAGATAGAACCTTCACCTTAATTCGAAACGTTTTAAGCCCTCCCCGGGCAGGAGACTGTTTCCACGAATCAATGGCTTTTAAAATGATGACCAGACCAAAAAAAATACATGGTTTATACAAACTGGTTATCGTGCTGCTTTTCAAGATATCGCAGGACTCTTATCACGAGACGTACAGCGAGGATAAAACGGCTCGCCGGGCTTTTATCCTGGCGAAAAAGAGGGACGGGTAATTGAACATCCTCTTTGTTTCAGAGAGATTTTATCCGCACGGGGGGGCAGAACTGTCCCTGTGGCAGCTTGCCGGCAGCCTCGTGGGGAGGGGACATAAAATTTTGGCGGTCACCAGCCGGAAAGCGGACACCGCCAGTCACGAAGTGATCAACGGGATTGAAATTTACCGGCCATTTCCCACCGGGAATTCGATTCTAAAAAGAGCTTTTTTTTCGATGCGGCTTTATTTTTATCTGAAGGAATTTTTAAGTCGCCACCAGATAGATATCGTCTATAACCTGGCTTATGCCGCCACTCTGCCCAGTACTTATGCCGCGGCAAAGCACGGCGTCCCGGTGGTAACTTACGCCGGGCTTCTCTGCGGTCGGGTCTGGTTTGAACTGGTAAACCCGGCCTCAGCTTTACTCAACTATTTGATGGAGATGCTCATCATCCGGTTTGGCAAGCACGATGCGCTGCAATTCCAGTGCCGGGACGCCGTCAAAAGGGCGGGCCGCTACGTAAGGACCATGACGGAAGTGATACCTAACATGTTCATTGACGCCGCCGAAATAGCCGAGGTAAAAGAAAATACCAAGCCGGAAAAGATAAGGGAAGCATTGAATATCAATAAAGACGAACTGTTCCTGCTTTCAGTCGGTCACTTGCTGCCGGTGAAAAACATTACCGGCCTGGTGCAAGTATTATCCAGGCTCGAAGCAAAATTCAGGCTAGTCTGGATTGGGGAAGGGCCGGAAAGAGAGAGGGCCGAAAAACTAATAAAAGCTACCGGCCTGGAAGGAAAGGTCATGCTGCTGGGGCGAAGAACACACCAGGAAACCCTGTCCCTGATGAGAGCCTGCGACGTACTGATTCACCCGTCAAAGTCAGAAACAGGCCCCGCGGTGGTGGTAGAAGCCCTGGCACTGGAAAGACCGGTTATTTCCACGCGGGTGGGCATAACTCCGGAGATAAAATCGGATAACCTATACCTGGTGAACCAGCTCGATGAAATACCCCGGATACTGGACAGCGGAGTCACCCCCCGGGAGGACGGGCGAATCCGGGAAGAGTATTCTCTGGACAAGCTCACCGGTGACTACGAGGAATTTTTCGAAGCATTAATCAGTCGAAAAAAAGGATAATGCGGAATGGAGAACGGTCATGTCGCTGAGAGAAAAGTTACTTAACGGAGAAAAACTGCTCGGTCTCTGGGGAACGGGCTTTGTGGGACTCTCTTCAATGGCTTACTTTGCCAGCAAGGGCGTGAAATGTATCGGTATGGACATCGACCAGAAGAAGGTCGACGAGATAAACAAGGGTAACATACCGGTGGAGAACATGGAGTACTGGCTCGGCTTCGATATAAAGCCGCTGGTTGCCGCGGGCACAATGAGAGCGACGACTGATTGGAGGGAGCTGATAAACCGGGACGTGGCGGTGCCCCTGAGATGCGCCCC
>JACZSH010000090.1 GCA_022574315.1 Chloroflexota bacterium
CCGAATGACCGTCCCGCGCGTGATGCCCTCGAGGATGCCGGCCGAGCTGG
This sequence comes from Chloroflexota bacterium, assembly GCA_022574315.1. Lineage (GTDB taxonomy): Bacteria > Chloroflexota > Dehalococcoidia > Dehalococcoidales > RBG-16-60-22 > JACZSH01. The sequence continues at coordinate 51 of JACZSH010000090.1, forward strand.
GCGGCGTCTGCAACTGCCCGTCGCGGACGATGAAGAGGTTGTCGCCCGTGGCCTCGGCGACAAAGCCCAGGTGGTTGAGCATGATCGCCTCGGCGACGCCGGAGTCGAGCGCTTCGATCTTGGCCAGGATGTTGTTGAGGTAGTTGAGCGACTTGACCCGCGGGGGCAGTGCGTTGACGAGATTGCGCGTGATCGAGCTGATAATCACCGGCATCCCGTTCTCGTACATCTCGCGCGGGTACATCGAGATCGTCGCGGCGATGATGAACACGCGCGGCTTCCACGTGCGCCGCGGCGAAATCCCCAGCACGCCCACGCCGCGCGTCGCTACCAGGCGGAGGTACCCGTCCTTCTCGGGTGTCAGCAGCCCGTTGGCTTCGAGTGCTTCGTCCAGGGCGCGGCCGATCTGTTCGGCGGTGTACGGCAGGGTCAGCGACAGGGCTTTGGCGGAGAGCTCCGGTCCCGGCAGGATGGCGCCGCCAAGGTATTCTCCTTTCTTGGACACACAGTCGAATGTCGTCGCGGTCCCAAAATCCAAGATAATAACAGGGCCGCCGAACAGCCTGAAAGCCGCCAAGCTGTTAACCAACCGGTCGGCGCCCACCTCCGAAGGACGGTCTACGGCTAGGCGCAGGCCCAAAGGACTCTTCGGAGTTATCGCGACGGCCGCGCGCCCCGTACGGCTGCGCGCAAAGGCTTCAAATACTTTATTGAGCTTGGGGACCACACTGCCGTACACGACACCGGTCAAAGAAATCTTACGGCTCACGAGCCGGGTGATTGCCCGTCCATAACTCGAGACCGAGCGCCGCGGCGGCAACCGGTATGGTGACGCCGGTGGTATGGTCAGATAGGCCCACGGGCAGTCCAAAGGTGAGTTTCAGGGTTTGCATAGCCCTCAGGTTCATATCGGCTATTTGTGCCGGATAGCAGGAGACACAATGGAGCAGGATAATTTCGGTAAGTTTTTCCTGCCTGATTATCTCCAGTGACTCTCCGATTTCATCCAGAGTTGCCATGCCGGTGGAAAGGATTACCGGTTTCTTCTTCCGGGCGATATGGCGGAGCAGGGGAACGTTGGTAATCTCCCCGGAAGCGATTTTGAAAGCCGGGACATCCAGTTCATCCAGCAGGTCAACGCTCCGCTCGTCGAATGGAGTGGCGAGAAATATCAGTCCTTTATTCCGGGCATAGTTTGAAAGCTCCGTAAAATTGTTTTCGGTAAGTTCCAGTCGCTTGAGCATATCAAACTGGGACTCGTCGGCGCCGGTGGTCTCTTTTTGATATTCAGCTTTTTGCGCCCCAGGAGTAACCACTTCCTCAGTGATAAAACTCTGAAACTTGACCGCGTCGGCGCCGGCTTCCCTGGCAGCGTCAATCAGCTTTTTCGCCAGGCCAATATCGCCGTTATGATTCACCCCGGCCTCGGCAATGATGAAGCAGGGCTCGCCTTCACCGACCAACCGGTCGCCTATGCTCACTTTTTTACTCACCAAACCGTCCACCCTCCGTCAACGACCAGGTTATGCCCGGTAATGTAACCGGCCGCATCCGAGGCGAGGAAGTACACGGCGTGGAATATCTCTTCCGGCGTCGCCATCCTTGCCATGGGGCACCTCTCCCGGTACCTGGCCACAAAAGTTTCGTCCTGGCCGTGGTAAACGCCTCCCGGCGTCACCGTGTTAACGCGGATACCATCTCCGGCCAGGTAGGCGGCCAGGTAACGGGTTAAACTTATCACCGCCCCTTTGCTCGTTGAATAGACCAGGGGAGTATTAATTTTTACCTTTCCACCCCCGGTTTCGGGGTAGATTCTCTGGTCCGGGGCGACCACGCCATATATTGAGGAGATATTGATAATACTCCCGCTCTGCCTCTTTTTCATTTCGCCGGCCACCGCCTGGCTGCAGAGAAACATCCCGGTCACGTTTACTTTCATTACCTCTTCCCAGTCGGCAATCGGAAAGTCCTCAAACGGAGTAAAAAAGTGCTCCGACTTATGGGCGGCGTTATTTATCAGCACGTCGATTTTCCCGAAACGGGAGATAACCTGCGCCACCATCTCTGAGACCGCTGCCCGGTCAGTGATATCGCCGCCGATACCCAACGGCTCGGTACCGGATTTCCCGGCGATTTCCTGCGCTTTTTGCCGGCACAAATCACCATCCAGGTCCACCACCACCACCCGGGCGCCTTCCTGCGCAAAACCGGCGGTATAAGCGGAGCCCAGCAGACCCAGCGCCCCGGTGATAACGATTACCTTGTCCTTAACATTAAAGCAGTCTAGCATTCTTTTTTACCTCTTTGGGACAGGATGAACTCGGCGAACTCAAAATCAAGCTCGCTGTCGATATCCAGCGCCCACTCCGGCATCTCATATAGCCTGGTACCGGCCAGGAAAATGGTATCGTTGTCCATCAGGGCCGCCCGTTTCCAGGCATAAATAGACGCGTTCATGTCGTAGATTAATGGGGCCGCCTGCCGACTGGTTACCGGTTTATCGGGTGGCCTGACCAGCTTTACCCTGCCATCGACAACTTCCACCATGTTGAAATACGGGTTGCGGCGTGACTGAGTAACGCTGAAAACGTTATCCGTTCCTGCCTCCTGCACCATACGGATGCAGGCTTCCACATCGGCCGCGGTTCTCAAGGGAGAAGTAGGATCCAGGTCAACGATGATATCAGGCTGGTAATCTTCTTGAGATTGGAGGTAATTTACCACGTGCTGTAAAACGGGTAACTTGGGGGAACTGTCCTGCGCCAGCTCTTCCGGCCTGATAAAGGGGACCTCGGCGCCGTTTTCACCGGCTATGCTGGCTATCTCCGGGTCTTCCGTGGAAACGATTACCCGGTCGATGGACGGGCATTTCCTGGCCAGGTCGATCGTGTGCGCGATTAAGGGCCTGCCGAGAAGAAGCCGAATATTCTTCTTCGGTACTCCCTTGGACCCTCCCCGGGCACAGATAATCGATATTATCTTCATGATAAACCGTCCCCCGGTACGGGTACCATGGCTCCCGTTCTGGCTGATTCTTTGGCCGCCAGGGCGATTTGAAGCACCTTAATACCATCGGCCAGACTGACCGGAGAATCGGTCACTGAACCGCCCAGATAGTCCATGAAGCTCTTTATTTCCTCAAGATACATGTCATTACTCTGGAAGTCATTATTTGTATTGACCTCTTCCCAGCCCGCTTTATCCGTTTCGGCTACTCTGAGCTTGCCGGCAACTAAATCGGCTTCAATAATACCCTGCCTGCCGACCAGTCTGAATAAACGCTCCGGAGGCCTCTGGAGGTAGTCCAGGTGAATCTGGCACCAGGTGCCACCCTTAAACTCGAGGAGGATTTCAGCGTTATCCTCCGTTTCTATTTCGAGGTCGCTTCGCCGACCGATCAGGGAAAAAATCCGGCTGGCGTCACCGAAAAACCAGCGCGCGTAGTCGAGCTCGTGACTCAGGTCCAGTATCACCCCACCGCCCCTTTCCCGGCTGGCGCTGTAAGAGCGCCGGTAGTCCTCGCCGGGATGCCAGTCCGGCAAATACTGGCCGGCGGCTATCCGTGCCGATATTATCGGGCCAATCCGGCCCTCCCGTACCAGGTCTTTGCCTGCTTTAACCACGGGATGAAACCTCATGTTGTAACCTACCATGACTTTAAGGTTATTCTTTTTCACCAGACTCGTCAATTTGTCGATACCCTCCAGGCTATCCGAAACCGGCTTTTCCAGAAACAGGTGATTGCCCCTTTCCGCAAAGGCGATGGCCGTCGGGACATGTAACGCCGTATCATTGGTGATAAATACGGCGTCAAACTTCTGATCGTGGGTTTCTGCCAGAGACCGGTAGAGCCGGGTGTCCGGCGGGGAAACAGGCTGCCCGGTCAGCAAGCTCACCTCGACTTCCCCAATCTGCCTGAGGTTGTTAAAATGTCTTTGCCCGATTGAACCAAAACCGACAATTAAGAATTTCAACATTCCGGTCCTCTAATCCGTTCGCGGTAGATAAATATAGACACTCCCGCGCCCGATTTCCGATGGGTAGGCTAGCTTCTCGACCAGGAAATAGTTTTCTTCCAGCGTGGTCATAATCTCCGGTCGATACGCATCCAGGACTTTGCCCATGAACTTACCACTGAAGAAACGCCCCTCAGTCAACACAACCGCCTCAGGTTCTCGAGAAGAAAGGTAGTTCAGGAGCATGGTCGAGTTGAGCAGATTATGTTTCCTGACTCGCTCCGTCTCCCAGGTGGGGAAGAAGTTATATAGCTACATCGTTGTCCCCGGCATCAATTCACGTCCGGCTTGTATTGCAAAAACCGGGGTAAAAGTCAGGATTCTATCGCCTTCTTCGGTATGGCCAGCCACTTTGTTGGCCACATCGCTAATGTATTTCATTTCGGTCTTCTGCCAGGTCAGGGTGGGTCTTGCTTCGTTTCCCTGAGCATATTGGGCGAAGGGAGTCAATATTATCAGGCCGATTATCAGGCCATAGAGCAGTAAAGTAGCGCTCTTATCTTTAATCGCCGCCATCACTCTGGCCAAACCCACCCCGGCCACGATGGCAGTAACGCCAAGACTAAATACTCTCAAACTAACTGTAGATTGAGGAGCCGCCAGACAAAACATCTCGTACAGTACAATAAAGATTAGCAGAAAAACTAAGTTTTGGTTTTTGGCAGCAAGTTCTTTTATGTTTACTTTTCCAGTCACTACCTTGGAGATTAGATAAAAAAGTAAGGCAAAGAGTATCGCTGCTACCGCGTAGAAGTTCTGGAAAACTCCAGACTGAATAGTGAGAAGATGATATATTCGGTCAATGATTCCAGGTGGTGATGTTATCCCGAAGTCCACCCAATAAGACGGAGTCAGAAAGTTAAAGGCGACGGTACTGAAAAAGAACTGGTCTCGGGCCATGACAATAAAGGGCAGCATTATTAACCCCAGTGATAACCCGGCCACTGATAGAGATATCAAGACAACCCGTTTCTTCTGCCAGTTACGATAGGCAACGAACGCCAAATACAGAACAAGCAGTCCCGAGACAAAATCAATCGGGTATCTGATGCCAACTACCAAAGAGATGGGAAGAACAGCCAGTGGATATTTTATCGAATCTTTCCAATCACCCAGCAGCACCGTAAAAAATACTAGCATTAGAAAGACTTCCAGAACTCGATAACTGAGGGTAGTAAAGTAGTAAATGACGAACAGGTTGCTAATTAGTAGCCCGCCGGCAATCAGGGCCGAGGTTCTACCGCCCAGTTTTCTCGCCAGTCTCCAGACCAGCACGAAATTTAACATCATGAACAGGAGAGAGGTGAGCCGTCCTACAATGAGACTGGGGCCAAAAAGATACTGGGGGACGGCGTACACATAAAGTTGCAGGGGATTATGATGGGAGAAGAAATCCCGGAAAGGAACCTCCCCATTGGCTATCAGCCAGCTTCCTCCTAAGTACCAGTTCTCGTCTGTCCAGAATTTACTCAAAAAAACAAAGACCAGCCCTAAAATAAAGTAAACAGCAAAGAAAGTCCAGAACAAATATTTCTCTCTTTTGAAAAAGCTGCCCTTTATCTCGCTCAAGAATCTAACCTTTTATTCAAAATCACGTGTTTCCCTTTATAGCTTTAATCTACCAGGTACCTCGTTGACTGCTATTACTCTCTTCGGTGGATTTTATACTTAAGCAAGTCGAGGGCGATTTTCAATACGTCCCTGAAGGTCACCGATGACTTCCCCGAGGGATTCCCTAGATATTCAACACTAAGCTCGGTTATCCGGTAACCGGCTTTCTGCGCTTTTATCAGCAGCTCGGCGTCAATGAACATGCTGTCG
>JACZSH010000091.1 GCA_022574315.1 Chloroflexota bacterium
CAAGCTTGATAAATCAGCGCCAACCTGTCTCAAGAAGGTTAACCGGCTGTTATCAGCCCCAATTTCCCCCCTAACCTATCACTTGTCTCCGCCGTTGTCAAGAGATAAAAGCCGGTGACAGCCATCCTCACTCTCCACCCCCTTATAAAATGACCCGCCACCAGACTCAAATAACCGTTTGCAAAGATGGCAGACCTGTGTTATGATTATGGTTGACCTTAACAATTTGTAATCTGTAGCCAGATAAAGCCTCTTGGTGGTTAGAGCGAGGTGGCACCACCCGTTCCATCCCGAACACGGAAGTGAAACGCCTCAGCGCAGACGATACTGAGGGGGCAACCCCTTGTGGAAAATATGCCACTGCCAGGAGGCTTTCTCGTCTCTTATCTTTTGACTCTGTTCCTTGATTGCTTTATACTGTTATTAGTGACACCATTCACGAGATAACAAACTCCAGGGAGAGAACATGGCTAGTAGGTTTGAAAAGTTTTCAGAACGGGCCCGCCGGGTTCTCACCATAGCCCAGGAAGAAGCGCGGCAACTCAACCACAACTACATCGGCACGGAGCATATCCTGCTGGGCTTATCACGCGAAGAGGAAGGCGTGGCCGCCAAAGTCCTCACCAACCTGGGCGTCAACCTGGGTAAAATCCGCTCCGCCGTGGAATTCATCAACAGCGGCGGTGAACGCCCCGGCACCGGAGAAACCGGCCTCACCCCCCGGGCAAAGAAAGTCATTGAACTGGCCATTGACGAGGCACGTCAGCTCGGCCACAACTATATCGGTACCGAGCACATCCTGCTGGGACTGCTCCGCGAAGGAGAAGGCGTTGCCGCCGGCGTGCTGGAAAGTCTCGGCGTGACTCTGGAAAAGGCGCGCACCGAGGCCGCCCAGGTCCTCAGCCAGGGCGCCTCCCGCTCCAGGCTCGCCCGCACCACCAGTCGCACCCCCGCCCTGGACCAGCTCGGCACTGACCTCACTGACGCCGCCCGGAAGGGCAAACTCGACCCCGTCATCGGGCGTACCACCGAGATTGCGCGCGTCATCCAGATACTCAGCCGCCGCACCAAGAATAATCCGGCGCTCATCGGCGAACCGGGTGTCGGCAAGACCGCCATCGTCGAAGGACTGGCCCATCGCATCATCGCCGGCGACGTCCCGGAAACCCTCCAGAACAAGCGGTTAATCGCCCTCGACATGGGTTCCCTGGTGGCCGGCACCAAGTACCGCGGTGAGTTTGAAGAACGGGTAAAGAAAATTATCGAAGAGATAAAGAACGCGGGCAACTGCGTCCTCTTTATTGACGAATTCCACACCATGGTCGGTGCCGGGGCCGCCGAAGGCGCCGTCGACGCCGCCAATATCCTCAAGCCGTCCCTCGCCCGCGGCGAACTCCAGTGTATCGGCGCCACCACCCTGGACGACTACCGCAAATACGTCGAGCGTGATGCCGCCCTCGAACGCCGCTTCCAACCGGTGCTGGTTGAAGAGCCTTCCGTGGAAGACACGCTGAAAATCCTGCGCGGCATCAAAGAACGTTATGAAGAACACCACCGCCTGACCATCAGTGAAGAAGCCCTGGAAGCGGCCGTCTCGCTGGCCTCCCGGTATATCACCGACCGCTTTCTGCCCGATAAGGCAATCGACCTGATTGACGAGGCATCGGCCCGAATCAGGATTCAGTTTCAGACGATACCCGTGCCACTGAAAGAAGCCCGGCAAGAGGCGGACAACGTCCGCAAGGACAAAGACGCCGCCCTGGCCACCCAGAAGTACGACTATGCCGGCGAGCTGCGTGAACACGAGCTCGAACTCCAGGAAAAGATAAAGACGCTGGAAGAAAACTGGCACACCGAGCAGGGCCAGGACAAGCCCGTGGTCAGCGCCGAAGATATTGCCATAGTGGTCAGCATGTGGACCGGTATTCCGGTGGTGCAGCTGGGCGGTGAAGAGACCAACCGCCTGCTCAATATGGAAGAGGTGCTGCACGAACGGATTATCGGGCAGGACGAAGCCATCACCACCATCTCCAAGGCCATCCGGCGTGCCCGGGCCGGCATCAAGGACCCCCGGCGGCCGATCGGCAACTTCATCTTCCTCGGTCCTACCGGGGTGGGTAAAACCGAGCTGGTCAGGGCACTGTCCGAATTTATGTTCGGCAGCGAGGACACGCTGATTCGACTCGACATGTCCGAGTTTATGGAAAAATTCGCCGTCTCCCGCCTCGTCGGCGCTCCCCCCGGTTACGTCGGCTATGAGGAAGGCGGCCAGCTCACCGAGGCGGTCAGGCGCAAGTCATATTGCTGCATACTCCTTGACGAGATTGAAAAAGCCCACCCGGACGTCTTTAACCTCCTCCTCCAGATATTCGATGACGGCCACCTCACCGATGCCAAGGGACGCCGCGTTGACTTCCGCAACAGCATCATCATCATGACCAGCAACGTCGGCGCCGAACTGATTCGAAAAGGCACCGTCCTCGGCTTTACCTCCCACAGCGACGAGACAAAAAGCCAGGATCAGGCCTATGACAAGATGAAGGAAAACCTGCTCGGCGAGCTAAAGAAGACTTTCAAGCCCGAGTTTCTCAACCGGGTGGACGGCGTGGTCGTCTTCCGCTCCCTGGACAAGGAGCAGATACGGAAAATCGTCGACCTGATGCTGGTCTCGGTAACCAAGCAGCTCAAAGAGAAGGGTATCAACCTGACGATAACCGGACCCGCCAAGGACTTCCTCGGTGAAAAAGGCTACGACAGCGTCTTCGGCGCCCGTCCGCTGCGGCGCGTTATCCAGGACATGGTGGAGGACAAGCTCTCTGAAGACCTCCTCCGAGGCAAGGTCCAGTCCGGGGACACCGTCGTCGTCGACCTTGAAGGGGAGGAGATTGTGGTCCATCCCACCCCGGTCGAGGCCTTGCTCGGAGAAGACAAATAGTTTATAATGGCACACGGGCTACGCCTGTCAACGCATTTCAGGGCGGTGGTAACCGGATAAGAGAGCCAGCCGCCCTTTTCGTTAGCCGCCAGGCGCTCAAACGGCAGATATTAACTCGGCCAGAAAGGGACCTGAAAATTGGCACAGGAAAAAGTTGAAGTTCCCATCACCGGCAAGATTATCAGCGTCGACGTCAAAGAAGGCGACCAGGTTGAGGAAGGCGACGTCCTTTGCCTGCTTGAATCGATGAAAATGGAAAATCCCATCATGAGCCCGGTGGCAGGCACCGTGATCCAGGTCTCCGTCACTGCCGACCAGTCAGTTCAGCCCGGCGATGTTATCGCCGTTATCGAGTATTAAACTTAAAAGGCGGCACGTTTTTACCCCAGACGGTATTTACCGGTAACTGCGCCCTGCCTTTTGGAATAATATGATTCTGAGAGCGATAATATTTGCCCTGATTGCCTACGGACTGACGGCCGTCATCGCCTTCGTCATTGCCGTCGTCATTAAACTCATTGCCCTGATTGTCCAGCGCGCGGATAATAAGGCCACCGCGGATAATGCCAACTCATAGATTGGGAGATTATTACCGGATATGATGTTCTTGCAGATCTTTCAGGGACTGTACACCTTTTTCATCACCGCCCCGGAAATCGCTTTCGCCAGACTGTTCCTGATACTGCTCGCTTTCCTCTTCATCTTCCTGTCTTACCGTAAAATCCTGGAACCCCTCATCATGCTGCCCATGGGCGTCGGCATGCTGGCGGTGAACGGCGGCCTGATGGTGATGGAAGCCGGCCAGCTGGGTAACCTCTTCATCAACCCCATGGCCAGCAATGTCGAAGAACTGATGTATTATCTGCAAATCGATTTCCTGCAGCCGATTTACACCTTCACCTTCAGCAACGGCCTGATTGCCGTGCTCATCTTTATGGGCATCGGCGCCATTACGGATATTGATATCCTCCTCGCCCGACCGTTTATGAGCCTCTTTCTGGCCGTCTTCGCCGAACTCGGCACCATCGCCACTCTCCCCATTGCCATGGCCATGGGACTGGCGCCGAATGAGGCGGCGGCGATTGCCCTGGTGGGCGGGGCCGATGGCCCGATGGTGCTCTACGGTGCCATCCTGCTGGCCAGAGACCTCTTCGTGCCCATCACCGTCGTCGCTTACATCTATCTCGGTGTCATCTACGCCGGTTATCCCCTCCTCGTCCGGATTATCCCCAAGAGACTGAGGGGCGTGGAAATGGATTTCCGCACCATACCGAAGGTATCCCGGGGGGCCAAGTTCACCTTTGCCATCGTCATGGTCAGCTTTCTCTCCCTGCTCTTTCCGGTGGCCGCCCCCCTCTTTGCCGGTTTTTTCCTCGGCCTGGCGATAAAAGAGGCCGGCATCCCGCGCTATGTCGAGTTCATGTCCGGGCCGCTCCTCTACGGGGCAACCCTCTTCCTCGGCTTCACCCTGGGCGCCCTGCTCGGCGTGGATATCATTCTCAACCCCAAGGTACTGCTCCTGCTCGTGCTCGGCGTCATCGCGCTGACCCTCTCGGGGCTGGGCGGAATTGCGGGCGGCTTAATCTACGCCAAATTTTCCAAGGAGCCCTTTAACCCCCTGCTGGGCATTGCCGCCGTCTCCTGCGTGCCGACCACCGCCAAGGTGGCGCAGAAGTGCGCCGCCGCCGCCAACCGGAAAGCCATGATTCTGCCCTTCGCCATGGGCCCCTGCGTGGCCGGGGTCATTACCACCGCCATCATCGCCGGTATCTACATCAGCGGGCTGAGCCTGCTCACCGGCTAAGGGCTGCCGGAGCGCCGTTGCCCGCCGCCCCGGCACTTTTTTACTTGCCTTATCGGGCAAAATCGGTTAAAGTCAACCCGTGAGCAAATCGGCTAAAAAGGCTGTTTTCGTCTGCCAGCAGTGCGGCCGGGAAGCCCTGAAATGGCTGGGGCGCTGTCCCGATTGCCAGCAGTGGAACACCTTCGTCGAGACCGTGGTGACGCCGGCGGCATCGGCGCGCCCCCTCTCCCCCCTCGAACCTCCCCGGGAGCGTTCCCGGGTGACTCTCCAGGACGCCGACCGCTCTCCTCTGCCCATCGCCGAGTTCAACCGCGTGCTCGGCGGCGGCATCGTCTCCGGCTCCCTGGCGCTCATCAGCGGCGACCCCGGCATCGGCAAGTCCACCCTTTTGCTGCAGGCGGCGGCGGCCATGGCCGGGGATAAGAGCACCGTCATCTACATCACCGGCGAGGAAACCCTGCACCAGATAAAGCTCCGCGCCGAGCGCCTCGGTCTGGACGGCGAGGGGCTATTCCTGCTCGCCGAAACCGACCTCGAGATTATCCAGCACCAGATTGAGCAGCTTTCACCACGCCTGGTGGTCATCGATTCCATTCAGACGGTATCCTCGCCGGAGCTGGAGGCCGCCCCGGGCAGCATCACCCAGGTCAGGGAGTGCACCCTGAAGCTGATGCGGCAGGCAAAGCTCAGTAACGTGCCCGTTTTTATCGCCGGACACGTCACCAAGGACGGCTCTATCGCCGGCCCCCGGGTGCTGGAGCATATCGTCGACGTCGTCCTCTACCTGGAAGGGGAACCTTTCAGCGCCTATCGCCTGCTCCGCTGCATCAAAAACCGCTTCGGCTCGACCAACGAGGTGGGTATCTTCGAGATGAAAGAGAAGGGGCTTATCGAGGTCAGCAATCCGTCGCTGGCTTTCCTCTCCCAGCGTGGCCGCGACGCCATCGTACAAATGTCCAGACTCGTCGAACAGTTTCTGGATGTGCTCGATTATCACTTCGTCGGCTGGGCGGTCTGAGGAGTATTTTACGGTGACGCCCGTTTGTTCGATTTGCCTGACCATTGGCGCCGGTGGGGGCGGGCCGTCGAAAACGGTTGTCACGGGCCCT
>JACZSH010000092.1 GCA_022574315.1 Chloroflexota bacterium
AGCCGGGGGTTCAAAGATAGTCCCCACCGTCCCTGGACCCTTCTCTACGCTCAGGGTGACATTGATGCCGTTCTTTTAGGGCAAAGCCCCTCTTGGGGGAAGGGGACACCGGGGATGGGGTCACCCCTCCACCCCTCTTTTCTTCTCCGCGTTATCCTTCCCGGACACCGGACACCACCACGCATGGTTAACATAACTCAAAAAAACAACTCAAAGCTGTTTCACGCCTGTCCTCATCTTCGTTCCCCAAAACAACTCAAAGCTAACCCCGCCATTCACCGGGGGAAAAAGACCCCGCGGACAGCACTCACTTCCTCCCTCACGCTCCTCTAAACAGGTGAGATTAACATAACTCCAAAAACAAAATCATAGCTAACCAACTATGAGTTGTTTTCCCAAAAGCTTGTAATCAGGCGTAATTTTGCCCTTTTCAATTCCCCCTGGTCACTGGTATCTCTTCACCTCAAAGCAGGATAGCTTCAACGGCTCGTCAGGGGCAATCCCCGCCTTCCGGCAGCAGATGTCAATCTGCTGTTCCACCGTATCCACTCCTTCAAGGTCGGGGAGGAGCAAGCCGCGCCGGTAGCCGCACTCGACGATTAACCCGTACTTCTTCGGGTCGAGCTTGCTTTTGTCCTTGGCCGGCCGGGGACTGGTGAGCACGTCGACACTGTAATCGAGGTATTCAAGCTCTTCGGGGGCGACGGGCGGGAAGCGGGAGTCGCGGGTGGCCGAACTGACCGCGTTGTTGATTATTTCCTCAGCCACGTTGGAATGGGTGGGTTCAAAGGTGCCGATGCAGCCTCTCAGTTCGCCGCCCTTGTGGATGGAGACGAAAACGCCGGCTTTTTCTATCATCTCCGGGGTAGGGTCTTCCGGGGGCGGGAGAACCCTGCCTTCGCGGACAAAAACCTCGATGGTCTGGCGGGCCAGCCGCACCAGCGGGTGCGCCTCGGCGGCCTTGAGAATGATGCCGGCGTAACCGACGACGCTGGAATAATCGGAAGTGGTGTCACCGCTGGTCTGATATTTGACCAGTTCCGCGGTCGTGGCGCCGAGTTCTTTGGCGGCGGAAATGAGGCTGACGGTCGGGCCGTAACCGCACATCGAGATGTCCAGCTCTTCGACCCGGCGCAGCAGCTCGGCTTCGTCCAGGGTCAGGATGGCGTCTATTGCCTGAGAGTCCTTTTTTTGAGCCAGCTCCTGAGGTTCGTAGTGGGTCATGTCACTGCTGGCGATGATGATGACGTCTCTTTTCATCTCTTTTACGGCGCGGGCAATATCCCGGCCGATTTCCCGGTAGACGTCCCCGGTGGCGGAGGAAAGGACGATGGGCACGATACGAAAGGAGCGTTTGAAAAACTGGAGTAAGGGCAGCTGGACCTCGATTGAGTGCTCGAACTGATGGGCGACATCGTCGGCCTGGAGGTAAGCGGAGTCAGCCTGAATACGCGCCGCCAGTTCGGCGTCAATCTCCACATTGCCGAGTGGTGTTTTCCAGGTACCCGTCGTCATAATACTGAAAGGTTTACCGCGGCCGCTGTGGTTGGGACCGATGATGATAAACGTGTCCTTGAAGATAATCCGGGAGAAGACGGCGGCAGCTACTCCCCCGGAATAAATGTACCCGGCGTGGGGGGCCACCAACCCGATAACCTCCTCTTTTTCAGCTGGCTCGTCAACGAGCGTCTCAATGAGTGCCGTCAGGTGCGGCGCCGAAGCGGGGTAGAACTGTCCGGCGACGACAGGTTCTCTAATCATCTTGCCCTCCCCGGGGTGTCCTGAAGTTGAGTTCTGCCCCGCAGTATTTGCACCTGGCATCGGCCAGGCCGACCACTTCGGTACGGTAGCCGTACCGCTGTACAACAATTTTACCACAGGCGTAGCAGACGGTATTTTCACTCCGGTGGCCGGGGACGTTGCCGGCGTCGATGAACTTGAGGCCGGCTTTCTGGCCGATATCATAAGCCCGTTCCAGGGTGGAGACGGGGGTGGGGGGGAGGTGGCTGAGGTGGTGGTGGGGGTAAAACCGGGTGACGTGCCAGGGGGTCAGCTCACCCAGCTCTGTCACTATCCAATCGGCCAGACCTGTCAGCTGCTCGGTGTCATCGTTTAAAGTGGGGATGATATTGGTGACCACCTCGACGTGCATACCCCAGTGGTGCCGAGCCCGTTTGGCGACTTCAAGGATGCCGCGCCAGCGGGAAACCCGGGCTAGGTTCTGGTAAAAGGCGTCTGAGAAGCCCTTGATATCAACCCGCCAGGCGTCCAGATAGGGCCCGATAGCGTCCAGCGCCTCTGGGGTCAGGTAGCCGTTAGTGACGTAAACGGTGTAGAGATTGTTTTCCTTAGCCAGCCGGGCCGAGTCGAGGGTGTACTCGAACCACATGGCGGGCTCGTTGTAAGTCCAAGCGATACCCTGGCAATGGTTTTTCCGGGCCAGGTCAATGGCGGTCGGCGGCGTAATTTCCTGGGAGCCTAGCCAGGGCTCACTGCCCACCGGGCAGGCAATTTCCCAGTTCTGACAGTGCTGGCAGTGAAAGTTGCAGCCCCAGCCGCCGACGGAGAAAACGAGGGTACCGGGGAAAAAGTGGAAGAGGGGTTTCTTTTCGATGGGGTCGGTGGCGACGGATGAAGTCATGGCGTAGTTCAGGTTATACAGGGTACCGTCCCGATTCTGGTACATGCGGCAAACCCCGAATTTGCCGGGAGCGATGGCGCAGCGCCACTGGCAGATGTGGCATCTTACCCGGGAGCCGGCTAACTTTTCCGAGAGCAGTGCCTGGCGCATGGTAAACCTCGGCGGATGCGGTTTAACTTAATTATATCACCCGACCGGATTCAATTATAGCCTGGTTGTTGAGAGTTAACCCCATCCCCCCTGTATCCCCCTTGATAGAGGAAGGGGGATAGATTTACAAGAGAGGCTTCGCCTCTCTTAGACTCTCGGGGGGGTATCTCCCTACTTCCAAAAGGAGAGGGAGAGGCGTTGGAAGGGAGGGGCTTCGCCCTCTGGGAAACCTCTTGCATAAAGCAGGGAATTACACCCCGCGCCAGCAAAAACAGGTAAGCCGGTGAATTGCGACGGTGCCAGCAAAGTGCTAAGATTAACCTGACGTACCGGCCTACTTCTCCAAGAAAATCCTCTTTCCAAAGTGTTCAGACCTTCAGATTCCGGGGGGCATTTTCGTCAATTAATGATATCGCAGAGGGCTCCGCATAAGGTATTTTACGGTTGGTGGATAGTTGTCGCCTCTTTCCTGACGGCGCTGTACGTAGGCGGCGCGGTATTTTACGGATTCACCGCTTTCTTCGAGCCAATAATAGAAGAGATGGGCTGGAGCCACACGCAACTATCGCTAGCGGCCTCCCTGCGCGGGCTGGAGATAGGGATTCTTTCGCCATTCATCGGTTTCCTGGTTGACCGCGTGGGTCCCCGGAAAGTTATCTTTGCCGGTGTGCTGACAACGGCAGTCAGCCTGGTACTGCTCAGTTATGCCACCTCCCTGATCATGTTTTACAGCGCCTTCGCCCTGATGGCGGTGGGCACCAGCGCCAGCACGGTGACCGTGATGTTGACGGCGATAGCCAACTGGTTTCGGAGAAAGATGGGGCTTGCCAGCGGGATGGCGATTGCCGGCTTCGGCTTCAGCGGTTTGCTGGTTCCGGTAATCGTCCGGCTTATCGACCTGTACGACTGGCGCCAGACGATGATTATCTTGGCAATAGGGATGATAGTCTTGATTCTGCCCCTGTCACTGGTCTTCCGGCACCGGCCCGAGGAATACGGTTACTTTCCCGATGGGCAGGCAGAAGGTTTGCCGATACCTTTGCCTGGTTCCGGATCCTCGGCCACGGCCGAGGACGGGTTAAACGTGAGGCAGGCACTGAGGAGCCGGACGTTCTGGCGCCTGGCCCTGGCGCGCATGTATCTTATGATTACGATGATGACGATAATAACTCACGTCATGCCGTACCTGAAGAGCGTCGGCATCAACAGGGCGACTTCCAGCCTGGTGGCGACCGCCCTCCCGCTAACGAGCATAATCGGACGGATGAGCTTTGGCTGGCTAGGAGATAAGATGAACCAGAGGCTGGTAGCGGCGGCGAGTTTTGTCATGATAAGCTCCGGGGTGTTCTTTTTCGCCAATGTTTCCTCGGCGCAGGTCTGGGTACTGGTCCCCTGTATCGCCCTGCTGGGGGTGGGTTACGGAGGCACCAACTCTATCCTGCCGGTAATGGCGCGGAAACACTTCGGGCGTGCCCGTTTCGGGAGCGTTTATGGCCTGATGGAAGGTATCGGCGCTCTGGGAAGCATCGTGGGCCCGACTCTGGGCGGATGGGCCTACGATAACTGGGGCAGCTACCGGTTAGTCTGGCTGTTGCTGGCCGGCCTGGCGGTGGTGGCCGTCATCTCCGTTGCCACCATTGCCCCCGCCAGGGGACGCGGTAATAGATGAGCCGACTTAGCTGGGAAACCTTCCGGCAGAGCTAACTTTTGTGCCGGTTACCCGGTACCGCTACCAGGACCGGTGAGCGGGAAAGTTTGACAGGATATTTGAGGTAGGTAATAACGAAAACTCAGAACCTGATGTTAGCAAAATGTTAGCAAATTCTGAGGATTTAGCTAGTAGGCCGTACAGGTCTCGAACCTGTGACACCCTGATTAAAAGTCTGTAAGACGGTGTCCTTAATGGTACCTTTACGATCAGTTTGGTATTATTCTATCTACTCGGGAAAGCCTGATTTGTTCGTATAGTACCTTTCTGATTGCACTTATTAGCGTTTTGTTGCAGGTCAACTAAAAAGGTTCCGTTTTGGGGGGGGCAGGTCAACGACCAGGCGGCCAGAGAGAACGGTGACAGCGATCTAATCCCCTACTGGATGGCCCCCGGCAGCAGCAAAGTAGAGCGCCATGTGCCGCTATTGCCGTTTAGTAGAGAAGTCGAAGGGTTTAGGAGACTCAAGAGGCGATTAGCCGCCTATCGAGTTGTCTTCGGACAGCCCAGGCAAGAAGATCTCGTGAACTTGCTCGACAAGGCGGACCTAGAAGTTGGCAATTTGACTGAGTGGGCGATTGACCTGTCGCCGCCCTAACGACCTACTGATTGCGGCAAAACCTTCTCCGCCGCTGACTTAGCCTCAGCGACCAACTCATCCACGTCGGTGAAGACATACTCGTCTTTCGGCTCAAGGAAAAGTAAAACCGCCTCTTTCACCGGCTTACCTGTGGCCTGCATCAGGGAATAGGCGTAGCCGCCCATCTGCACCCGATATTGACCCGCCCGGGCTTCTAGCTCTTCGGTAGTGCCAACCGCGTCCGTCTTGTAGTCCACCAAGACCAGACCGTCTTCCTCTTCATACAGCAAGTCGATGAACCCCTCGATCACCGCGATGAGCTCGTCGAGGCGCGCGATTTTGTGGTCCGAACTGCGGCCGAGCGTGTCGGTTACTCCGCCGCGTCCAAACATCCTACACCCGATCTGGCGTCATGAACGCCATCTTGAGTTGCTCATTGCCGCAACCCAAAGGTATTTTTTCCCGCAGGTCTTTGGAGAACTTTTCTTTTTGACCATCATCTTTGATTATGCGATCAAATCTTTCGTCGATGGAGACACGAGCACATTCGGCGGTAAGCAAGTGGCCGCCTGGCTTCGGAAGATCGACGAACCATTCCTGTTCGGGTTGGATCCGCAGGAAATTCAGCATTTTTTTGCTTCGCAAAAGCTAGACCTTGTCTGCGACCTGGGTCCTGAACTCCTGGAGAAAATATATCTGGCAACACCGCGCGGTGTAACTTTGGGGCCATCGCTGGG
>JACZSH010000009.1 GCA_022574315.1 Chloroflexota bacterium
AGTCAGTGGGCGTACCTGTTATGAAGTGATACATGGCACAGGAGAACCCTGTCCGCAGTGCCCGCATCGGCAAATACTGGCCGATGGCAAAACAAGCCGTGGGGAATATTTCAGTCCCAAGCTGGGAATTCATGTGGAGGCGGTCTGCTCACCCATATTCGATGAGAGGGGCAACGTTATAGCCTCGGTTCATATTGCCCGGGACATCACCGAGCGGAAAAATATGGAAGAGCAGCTCATTCTCAGCAACCGACTGGCTTCCATCGGTGAGCTGGCATCCGGTATTGCCCATGAACTGAACAACCCCTTAACCAGTATCATTGGCTTCTCCGAACTGCTATTAGCCAAGGACGTCACCAAGGATGTCAAAGAAGATTTGCAAATCATTAATCGGGAAGCTCAGCGCACTGCCGCCGTCGTGAAAAACCTGCTCACCTTCGCCCGAAAGCATAAACCGAACCGGCAGCCGGTGGATATCCACAGCGTAATCAGAGCGGTACTGGAACTGCGCGCCTACGAACAGAAAGTCAATGAAATCCAGGTCAGCACCCGGCTGGCATCTTCCCTACCTAAAATCATGACTGACGGCTTTCAATTGCAGCAGGTCTTTCTGAACATCGTTATCAATGCCGAGTATTTCATGATTGAAGCCCACGGAGGAGGCAAACTCACCATCACTACAGAACGGATTGGGGACATGGTTAAAATCTCCTTCGCCGACGATGGGCCCGGGATTACCGAAGAAAACCTGGGGCACCTCTTTGATCCGTTCTTCACCACCAAAGATAGTGGTAAAGGCACCGGGCTCGGCTTGAGCATCAGTCACGGCATAATCACGGAGAGTGGCGGAGAAATCTATGCCGAAAGTGAACCGGGCAGTGGCGCCACTTTCATCATAGAGTTGCCCATCAGCCGGGCCTATCCGGATGATAGTGTGATAATATGAAAAACTCCAGTTCGATTGACAAAGAAGTCCTCGCAGTTGAAGACGAACCATCTATCGGTCAGGTTTTCCTGAGAGTCCTCAGTGGTGAAGGATTCAACGTTGACACTGCCACCACCGGGGGGATAGCCCTGGAAATGGTACAGCAGAAACGACATGACTATTGCCTGATTGACGTCAAGACACCGGCCATGAACGGGCGGGAGTTTTGTATGTTTCTCCAAAAACAACCTTCCACGCTGGGAGACCAGGTGATATTTGCCACCGGAGATATCTCATTTGGAGAAACACCGCGTTTTCTGGAAGAATCTGACCGGCCTTTCTTACCCAAACCGTTTACCCCTGACGAACTGATTGCAAAGGTCAGGGAAACCTGGAAGGAGACAGGGCCATAGTTCAATCATTAGATAGAGTGCTCATCGTTGATGACGAGGATACTGTCTGCAGACTACTCCAGCGGACTGCCGAAGCGGCCGGCTATACCACCGTGACGGCCGCTAACGGCCAGGAAGCTCTGGAAAAAATAGCCCGGTACTCTGTGGGCATAATAATTCTGGATATAAAGATGCCGGGAATGTCCGGCATTGAGTTGCTGAAAACAATCATTGCCGACTATCCAGATATATGTGTTGTTATGGTTAGCGCCGTTGCTGATACCCAGACGGCGGTAGAGACAATGAGATTGGGAGCGGATGACTACATCACCAAGCCGTTCGGTCAGGACGACGTCATACAGGCGTTAAAAAGAGCCGTTGAAAAAAGGGACCGTCGAGTAGAAAACGAACGCCACCGGCAACACCTTGAAGAAACAATTAGCGAGCAGGCGGAACGACTACAGCAGCAGTTTGTTGACCTTGTCGAAACCCTGGCAAGAGAACACAAACTTCTCTATGAGCTGGCCACGAAGCAGCGCGGAGGCGTCAAGTCGCTTTTCCACAAACTCCCACCCGAACTCCGCAAACCGATGACTTCCGTGGAGGAATACAGTGAGGCTCTGCTTAATATCCTAAAGAAGACAAGGTGACCGCAAGGCATCAACCGACTCCGTCCCAAACCGGAATAAACAGACGACCAAACCGACTATCCTTATCAATGATGGCCCGTATCAATGCCGTCATGCGCCGCACGGAATCGTTGACTATTCCTCCTATCCCACATTCATTTGCCAGGGATGACCCCCAGATAAACTTTGTCCACCGGTAAATCACCATCGCGGGCAAAGAAATAAAAGACGGCTAACGTTTTAGCAAACAAACATTCCAAGCACCTGAAACAGGTGTTTTTTCTTGACTGAAAATCTTTAGAAAATCTTTAGAAAGTCTCCCGAATTTTTAGACCCTGTCATGCCTCCTGGCTTTACGCTGAAATAGAGCACCGCCAGAGAAGCGAGCCGGGATGAGAAACCGGGGAAGGTACCGCGAGAGGAAAGTGAGTATAAATGGAAAGACGGCCTTGTCTGTTAGTCGCTGACGACGAAAAAGAAATACGGAACTTCCTCAAGCGCGCCCTGGAATCGGGAGGTTACAATGTAGTCCTGGCGCCGAATGGCAGAGAGGCGCTGGCCATGTACCAGGAACACAAGCCGGACCTGATTATCCTGGATATTATGATGCCTGAGCTCAGCGGACTCGAGGTCCTGAGCATCCTGCGCCAGAACTCCAATGTTCCCGTAATCATGCTTACCGGCAAGAGCGAGGTAACTGCGCTGGATACGGCACTGGGTCTCGGCGCCGACGATTTTGTGCAAAAGCCCTTTCACATGAGAGAGCTTGTGTCTCGTATCAAAGCCAAACTAAGACGTACCGCAAGAGACGATTCTGTTCTGTCGGAGTAATAAGTCACATGGACAATAACCCGATTAAAACCGCCGATAGCTGTCCGCTCAAACAGGAATACTGCAAACTGTCCTGCCCTTTTCGCCAGGAAGACCTCTGCTATTTCTTCAGTAAGCGAGGCAGAAAGACGCCCGAATGGCAAAGTGACGAGGCCACTGCAAAAAGCGAAAAGCGTGAACCAGTGGCCCAGGCCGGCGCCGGTTTGCCGGAACGGGCGTGAGTATGCCCGGCGGGTGAGGCATTTCGCTCCGCCCAGGATGACAGAAGTCCCGGGCGTCATTCTGAGAGAAGCGAAGAACCCAGGCAGTCACGGGGTCTAAAGCAACCAGGGACTAGTCGACCATTGCCTCCGCCAGGCGGCGGAGCAGTGTCTTTGTATCGGGTGGGCAGCCGCTCACCGCATGGGGCACTTCTCCATCATCACCCAGGGCGCAATCTCCTACCCGCAGGTAGGCTTCACCGCCATATCCGCGGGGCTCCTCGCCCACGTAAACGTGGAAAGGCTTCCGTAGACGTTTACCGCTCTCCCCGAGCAATCGCAGGCTGGAAATAAGCGGGATAAGACAGCCGCTGCAGGCCTGTTCGGCGCCAATGATTTCCAGTCCGGGGAAACTCTGCCGCAGGTGTTCCCGGGGCAGCGCCACCCTGAACTCCAGACACTTGACCTCTTCACCGACAATAGTCATCCGCGTCAGGTCGCTTTCCCCCAGGCCGGCTCGCGCCCCGAGCGCCACCGTATCCACCTCGGCCGGGTCAATCCCCATCAGGGCGCAGCCCACGGCATCGGCAGCCACGATATCGGTGCTGGCGATAAGCAGTCCGGCACCGGCCCGCCGCCGTCCGGTATTACCGATGCTGCCGATTACCTCCGGCGTGCCGTCTATGATGTTGATAGTCGGCCTGATTATCCTGTTTAAGGCCACCACGGCCTGGGCCAGGTTAACCCGGTGAAACTGCGGCTTGTCCTCCCGTTTCAGACACCCCTTCAGGTTTTTCATGGCCAGGGTGACCGTGGTCTGAAAGTGTGTCTTGAGTACCGGCAGGTTTATCAGGCAGTCGCAGTTAAAGACGTACTCGGTAACCCTGAATTCCGGCGGACAGTCCGGGACGCCCCGGAATGTCCGGTAAGCGTGCTCATCGAATAATACCCAGTCGATACCCAGGCGTTCCGCCACCCGGCTGACGCCGGTCCGAGTGAAGCATTTCCTGAGGTCAGACTCGGGCTGGTAGTAGCTGGGCCCCTCCCCGATGATAACCCGGCCCGCCCCACGGTCGAGGCAATAACGGGCGACCGCCTCGATTAGACCGGGAGTGGTTATATCGCCGCTGTCGGCTGCCTTTGGCTCCACCAGGTTGGGTTTGATGAGAACCGTATCCCCCGCCCGGACGACTTCCTCCCCGGTGCCGTCAATGACCCCGGTCAGTCCCCGGTAAAGGTCATTTCCCGTCCTGATAAGTGAAACCGTCGCCATTAACTCCTCGCCGTCAGGGCACCGGTTTACTACGAAGCCAGCTCTGCCTGGTATTTTTTCTTTTCGACCTGTACGATGTTATAGCTTTCTTCTATCATATCCATGATGGGGAGGCCGTAAGGACATCTCGCTTCACAGTCGCCGCAGCGGATACAGTCGGCGGCTTTTTCCAGCTCGTTGCCGAAATGACGCGAAAAAATGCCTTCCAGGGAAAGGCGCTTGAACAGGCTCTCCGCCTGTATCACCAGCGATATGGCTATCTTTTCCGAGCAGGGCTGACAATAATCACAGCGCCGGCAGAAAGTTGTGCCCAGTTCCTGCCGCAGGTGGGCTATTTCTGCCTGTTCGGCCTCCGTCAGCGCCCGGGGAGATTCCATGATACCGGCGATTTCTTCTATTTCCGCCCTGGTCTCGATGCCGGGAATGGGAATGATATCCGGAAACTGGAGGAGATATTTGAAAGCCAGAGAAGCATTCTCCAGCATCCCTCCCGCCAGCGGCTTCATGGCGATAAAACCGACGTCGTGCTGCCTGGCCAGCGGCAAAAGTTCCTCCGCCGGCTCACAGGTAATAAAGTTAAAGGGAAACATGATGGTCTCGAACCGGTCTGACCTTACCAGGTCCTTGGCCATGTCAATCTGGTGCGAGCTGATGCCAATATGCCGCACCACTCCAGCCTTTTTGGCTTCTTCCAGTACCGCCATGGGTCCGCCGGGAGCGAGAATGGCGTTCAAAGTATCATCGTCGTTAACGTTATGGAACTGGTACAGGTCGATATAGGCTACCCCGAACCGTTGCAGGCTCAGTTTCAAATGCTCTTTGACGCCGGCCCCGGTCCGGTCAAACGTCTTGGTGGCCAGGAAAAGTCCTTCCCGCCGCCCACTGATTGCCCTGCCGATACGCTCCTCGCTGGTGGTGTAGCCGTTGGCGGTGTCGATAAAGTTCACCCCCAACTCTAACGCCCGCTGAATAACGTCTATTGCCTCATTTTCGGAAAGCCGCTGGATTGGTATGCCGCCAAACCCCAGGTTGGAGACCATCATCCCGGTCCTGCCCAGCCTTATTTTTTCCATGACCTTTCCTTTCTCTCCGCGGCGCCGGTTTCCGACCGGTTGATAATATTTTTCATCTCCTGATAGAAATCTTCCGGCCCCTTACTCAGGGAAAGTTTCTCCATGGGACACATCCCGGCGCCGCCAGCCCTCTCAATATAAGGCACGATTTCCGTAAGGTGATGTTTGACGTCGTGCTTATCAAGGGTCTCGACGGCGAGCTGGCTGCCCATCGGGCTGAATACCTGGCGGCCACCCGCTTTCACCGAGAGCAGAGCAGCCGCATTGCCGGTGATTTTATCGAATATCACCACCGCCCGGGGAGAGACCGCCGATTGCCCGATGTACTCCATCAAAGGCAGCAGCCGGTCTTTATCCGAAGAGAAGACCAGTCGCTCACCTTCATAAACCTGGAGGGTATCGCCGCTCCGCAGAAAGGCGTTAAACCTGTCTTCGTACATTTCGAGTCTTTATTTGGCGGAGGTCCTGGCCGCCAGCCGACCCACCAGCCAGACGATTAGCGGTATCGAGGCCAGCTGGATAACGATACCCGGCCAACTCAGCTTAATCGCTGACCAGACGGCCAAGAAAGGACTTGTCTCCGGACCGAGAGGGCTGAAAACCCGGCCGATAACCGCGTATATCGCCAGCACTGCCAGCAGCATCGCCAGGCGACCGGCAAACATGGCGCCCAGTAATGACCAGGAAATCCGTAAATTAAACTTTTCCCGCAGCAGCCCGGCGACCATGCCGTAGACCAAGAGCTCGATGATTATCTGCGGTAATACCACCACACCCGGCATCCCGGATACGACATAGCTGGCCAGCGGGGTAAATAAGCCGACAATCAAGCCGGCACGCCAGCCAAACACCAGACCGGCAGTCAGGACGAAGATGTGCATGGGCAGAAAGGTGGGACCGGCCAGGTGAAACTGGTGGAAGGCCCACGGGGTCAGTACGCTCAGGGAAACAAAAACAAGCGTCAGCACGTAGCTGCGTACGTCGGTGTATTTCAACACCATTTCGGGCAGGCGGGCTCTGGCAACAGCAGCACTACTAGTCATCTTAACCTCCTTGTATTTTGAAAACAGACCAGGCTCTTCGGGTCAGCCATTGGTCACTGTACAGGTATATGATAGAACCTCTTTCTGTGGCTGTCAAACCGCCCTAATCTCTATCTTGAAGGCCGGTCAAGTTGACATTATCCGTAGCGGGTAGTAGCATCGGTAGGGAAAATAACAAGGATGGGCAAAATCCTCACCCGGCTCAACCGGGGACATCAAAATCAACGGACTTTACGTCATCCGTTATCAGGTGGTGTCTCTGCGGGTGGTGGCACGTAACCGCTAATCAAGACATAGCAATAAGCAGGAGGAACACGTGAAAAAAATCGGATTTATCGGCTGCGGTCTGATGGGCAAGGCAATGGCCCTGAACCTGGTCAGGGCGGGATACCCCGTCACCGTCCACGATTTAAAGCCGGAGCCGGTGGCGGAGCTGGTGGCCGCGGGCGCCACCGCCGCTAATTCCCCCCGGGAGGTCGCCGAAAAATCAGAGGTTGTCATCACCATGCTGACCTCATCGCCGCACGTCGAACAGGTGATGTTCGGACCGGAAGGCATTCTGGAAGGCCTGCCAGCGGGCGGCAACATCATTGACATGAGCACCATTGACCCTATCGTGACGCGCCAGATAGCCGCCGCCGCCGCCGAAAAGGGGATTAAGATGCTGGACGCGCCGGTGAGCGGCGCCCCCTTAAAAGCGGCTGACGGCACGCTTTCCATCATGGTGGGCGGCCAGAAGGAAGTCTTTGAGGAATGCCTGGAGATTCTACAGGTGATGGGCGAAAAAATCATCCATGCCGGCGATATCGGCATGGGGGAAGTGGTCAAGCTGGCCAACAACCTGGTGGGCGCCATTTGCGGTATCGCCGTCAGTGAGGGTTTCCTTTTCGGCACCCGGCTGGGCGCCGACCCGAAGACGCTTTTCGAAGTCATCAGCGCCAGCGCCGGAAATTGCTGGTTCCTGCAGACCAGAGTCCCCTACCCCGACGTGATACCGGAAAGTCCGGCCAATAATGACTTCGCCCCCGGCTTTACCATTGACCTGATGGCCAAAGACCTCGGCCTTATCCTGTCGGCCGCGGACGCCACCCGGACTCCCCTGCCGGCGGGCAGCCTCACCCAGCAACTCTTACTGGCCGCCAAAGCCAGCGGACTGGGGCAGAAAGACTGGTCGGTGGTGAGCAAAATCGTCCGCCGGCTGGCCGGAGAAGATGTCTGAGACCGCTTCAGCGTATTTGGGGCGATTTACCGTCATGACGTTAATGGCACGGCTTATACCGGTAGTAAAGATATTTACGGATAGAAAGAGGGGGTAAACCATGGGAGACCGTTTAAAAGGGAAAGTAGCCATCATCACCGGCGCCGGTACGGTACTGGCCGGCCTGGGTAACGGTAAAGCCACGGCCATTGTTTTTGCCCGGGAGGGAGCCAGGGTGATGGCGGTTGATTATAATCTCGACGCCGCCGAAGAAACCAGGCGCGTTATCGACGAAGAAGGCGGCGAGTGCATCACGTTCAAGGCGGATGTTTCCCGGGCCGATGAGTGCCAGAGCATGATTGAAACCTGCGTCAAGACCTTTGGCCGAGTTGACATCGTGCACAACAACGTCGGCATCGGGCAGTGGGGCGGGCCGGTGGAGACCACTGAAGAGACGTGGGACAAGGTGATGACGGTCAACGTAAAAAGCATGTTTCTGACCTGCAAGTACGTCATTCCCTACATGGAAAAGCAGGGAGGCGGCACTATCATCAACATCGCCTCCGTGGGCGCCATCCGGAGCACGCTGCCCAATATCGCTTACGCCGCCTCCAAGGCGGCGGTGGTCGGCCTTACCCGCGATGTTGCCATTCAGTACGCGGAAAAAGGCATCCGGGTCAACGTCATCCTGCCGGGCCTGATGAAAACCCCCCAGGCCGAGTACTATAACAAGGATGCCTGGGCCGGTGGCGATATCGACGAGATGTGGCGGCGCCGCGACTCCATGGTACCGATGAAGCGGCAGGGTCGGGGGTGGGATACCGCCAACGCCGCCCTGTTCCTGGCTTCCGACGATTCGCAGTACATCACGGGGACAACCCTAATCGTGGACGGCGGCATCAGCAATACCATGAGGTCCTGGTAAGCGGCAGGGGACCGGTCTCAATAATTTGAGGCGCCTTCTTCCTCCATCTTGCCGGTGACGCTGAAGACTACCCGTTCACAGATATTGGTCACCCGGTCGGCACTGCGCTCCAGGTTGTGGGCTACCCAGAGCAGGCGAGTCGCCCGGGTTAATATCTTCGGGTCTTCGGCCATGAAAGTCAGCAGTTCACGGAAGACCTGATCGTAGAGGTTGTCCACCTCATCATCCTCAGCAATAATCTGCCTGGCCGCCTCTACGTCACAATTTATAAAGGCTTCCAGACTCCGGCGCAGCATTCCCACCGCCTTTTCCGCCATACGGGGAAGGTCAACCAGTGGCTTCAGCGGTGGCTCGTCTCCGGTCAGCACGGCTATTTTAGCCGTGCCCTCGGCATGGTCACCGATTCGTTCCAGGTCAGTTATTATGTTAAGCACACAGATAATATAGCGCAGGTCGCCGGCCATGGGCTGCTGCGTGGCGATTAGCTGAATGCATGTCTCTTCAATATTGAACCTCTTTTCGTTTATTTTTACGTCGCCGTCAATTACCTGCTGCGCCAGCTTCAGGTCCCTCTTCTTGAGCGCCTCCATGGAGCGGGTGATAGCTTTCTCCACCATATTCCCCATCACCAGAAGCTCGTCCTGTATTTCCTTCAACCTCTTATGAAAGTCTGTCCTTATCTCCATCACTAAATCTCCTTTCGGCCTTTAACCGAAACGGCCGGTGATGTAATCCTCGGTGCGTTTATCTTCGGGATTGGTAAAGATTTGAGAAGTGACGCCATGCTCAACGAGTATCCCGGACCTGTCGGCTTCCATCATCAAAAAGGCGGTGATATCCGATACTCGGGCCGCCTGCTGCATATTATGAGTCACGATAACGATAGTGTAATCCTTCGCCAGGCTTCTCATCAAGTCCTCTATTTTAAGGGTAGCCATCGGGTCGAGGGCGCTGCACGGCTCGTCCATCAGGATAATTTCCGGTCCGACGGCCAGTACGCGGGCGATGCATAATCGCTGCTGCTGTCCCCCGGAGAGGGCAAAAGCCGACTGTCCCAGCTTATCTTTGACCTCGTCCCAGAGCGCCGCCTGGCGCAAACTTCTTTCCGCGATGTCATCGAGTTCCGCCCGGCTGAACCTGCCGTGCCGCCGGGGGCCGAAGACCACGTTTTCAAAAACAGACATGGGGAACGGGTTCGGCCTCTGGAAGACCATGCCCACCTTTTTCCGGAGCTCCACGACGTCTATCTCCGGCCCGCAAATGGAAAGACCGTCAATCTCCACCACCCCCTCGACTCTCGCCCCGGTAATAAGGTCGTTCATCCGGTTAAAGAGCCGCAGGAATGAAGACTTGCCACAGCCGGAGGGGCCGATTATCGCCGTCACCGCCCGCGGCGGTATCTCCAGGGTAATATCTTTCAATGCCTGAAAGGTCCCGTAATAAAGATTCGTTTTTTCCGTTCTCAGGGTTCCCCTATCCTGAGTCGTTCCCGTGTCCGATATACCATCAACCGTCATTTAAGCGAACCTCCGCCGGCGGACGCGCCATCTGATGACGCTGGCCAGTAAATTAAAAGAAAGCACCACTGCCAGCAGTACCAGGGCGATTCCCCACATGGTGGTATCCGGCATGCCGGGAACGTGGGCCGCCGAGGTATACAGCTGATAGGGTAACGCCATGAACTGGTCAAAAGGTGACTGCGGCAGTCCGGGAGTAAGGAAAGCGGCGCCCACCACCAGTATCGGCGCCGTCTCTCCCGCCGCCCGGCTTATGGACAGGATAGCCCCGGTGATGATGCCCGGCATCGCTTCCGGGAGAATGATATGCCGCATCGTCTGCCAACGGGTAGCCCCGATGGCCAGGCTG
This sequence comes from Chloroflexota bacterium, assembly GCA_022574315.1. Classification (GTDB taxonomy): domain Bacteria; phylum Chloroflexota; class Dehalococcoidia; order Dehalococcoidales; family RBG-16-60-22; genus JACZSH01. Next base: position 10,356 of record JACZSH010000009.1, read on the forward strand.
CCTTCCCGGTAACCTCTGGGAACGGATAGTATCGCTTCCCGGGAGGTGGTTATCATCATTGCCAGCGCCTGGCAGGCCAGCGTCAGACTGGCGGCGAGCAGAGACATGCCAAAATCCATCATCATCACGAAGACGCCAAGGCCGAATAGACCGTAGACAATACTGGGTACGCCGGCCAGGTTCAGTATTGCCATGTTGATAAGCCGGGTCAGCCAGTTATCACGGGCGTATTCGGTGAGATAGATACCGGCCATCACCCCAACCGGTAATGCGAAAATAATGGTGCCCAGCATCAGGTAGAAAGTACCCACGATAGCCGGGAAAATACCGCCCGCTTTACCCGCCTGCGAAGGTGCCTGGGTCAGAAACTCCCAGCTGATGGCGCCGATACCGTTCACCGTGACGTAAATAACGATAAACAGGACCGGTAGCACCACGATAACCGCCGTCAGCGCCAGTAAACTGAAGGCGGTACGTTCCGAAAGCCGGCGCGATTTTCCAGATTGAGTAATCATGTTTCCCTACCCCGCAAACTTCCTTTTCTGGCGCTCCAGCACCCGGTCGGCAATCAGGTTGACCGCCAGGGTCATCACAAAAAGAATCAGGCCGATAGCGAACAACGCCTGGTACTGAAAACCACCCCGCACCGCGTTGCCGATTCCGGAAGCGATGGCGGCCGTCATCGGCATCATCGGTTCGGTGGGCGCCCAGGGCACCGCCAGAGCGCCGCCGGCGACCATCAGCACCGTCATCGTCTCGCCGACAGCCCGGCCAACCCCAAGCATCACCGCCGCCGTAATCCCGGAGAGCGCCCCCGGCAGGCAAACGTGCCTTATCGTTTGCCACCGGGTAGCCCCGAGCGCGTAAGACGCCTGCCTGAACTCCTCGGGGACCGCCCGCAGGGCGTCTTCGGAGACACTGACGATAATCGGCAGGCTCATCATGGAGAGCATAATGCCCGCCGTAAGCCCGGACAGACCGGTATCCAGGTTAAAGGCGCTCTGCACCAGCGGCGATAGCAACATCAGCCCGATAAAGCCCATGACCACCGAGGGGATTCCGGCCAGAAGTTCAACGATGGGCTTCACCGTTTCCCTTAGTTTCGATGACGCCACCTCCGCCAGGTAGGCGGCGCAGCCAACGCCGACCGGCACCGCAATCGCCGTCGCCACCAGGGTAATCCAGAGGGTGGACACAAAAAAAGGCAGGATGCCAAAAGTGGGTGGGTCAGAAACCGGGTACCACCGGGTACCGGTAAGAAACTCCCAGGGGGGAGTATGCCAAAAGACGGGCAGGCCTTCACGTAAGAGGAGAACCAGAACGCCCAGCAACACCACGATGGCCAGCATTCCGTTCAGGAAAATGAAGCTTTCAATAGACTTTTCCCGCAGGCGGAAACGCCGCTTCATGCCCCGCTCAGGGATGCTAACCGCCATGGTCACCGTTCCCATAACCGCGCGGCAGCTATCACTGCCGGCTGACATCCAGATACGTCAGGAAATCGACCCAACATCTTACTATTCCAGCGGCACATAACCCATCTCAATGACTTTTTCCTGCCCGGCGGCGGATAAAGCGTAATCGATAAAGGCTTTGACCACGCCTACCGGCTCGCCGTCGGTATAGAACAGCAGTGGCCGGGCAATCGGGTAGCTGCCGTCCAGGGCCGTCGCCACGCTGGGCAGGACCGCCGGTTCATCCGCCGTCCGGCTGACCGCCAGGGGTTTTACCGCTTCACTCAGGTAGCCCAACCCGGGGTAAAAAATGGCACGGGCGTTCTTGGCCACTTCAATGACGCCTTCCTCGGTAGAGGGTAAGAGCAGTACCCGGGTGCCGTATTCGAGGCTTTTGTCCTCGGTGGGGAGTCCTTTCATCTGCACCACGTTTTCCTTAAAGTAAACGTGAGTACCGGAGCTGGTGTCCCGGGCAAGCGCCACTATCGGCACGTCACTGCCGCCAACCTCGCTCCAGTTGCTGACCCGATTGGTATAGATGGCCGACAGCTGGGTAAAAGTCAACTCGGAGACCGGGTTTGAAGGGTGGACGACCACCGAGAGAGCATCGAGGGCAACTGGGATTTCAAACGGGTCTACGCCATGAGATTTAGCCTGCTCAATCTCTTTCGCCTTGATTTCCCTTGAAGTCTGACAGATGTCAGTGGTGCCGTTAATGAGCGCGGCAATGCCGGCTCCGGAACCCGGACCGCTGACGGCGATGTTCACTTTGGGATGCGCCTTCATAAACTCCTCCGCCCAGACCGCAGTCAGCGGAGTTACCGTATTTGACCCGTTAATCTTAATAGTACCGGAGAGTTCTGAGCCGGAGGGCGGGGGTGTGGTGCCCGTCTCCGCACAACCAGAGATGACAGTTAACCCGATTGCCAGTATCAAGGCAAAGGGCAGCCACCGAGTTCGAATTTGTTTTATCCTGGATATCAATGAAATAATCTCCTGTTCTTAATATTGGCAGGTTACTTTATCCGTCTTTCGGGTAATCAAGATGGACGGCGACCGTCCCGGAAAGGGTTAACGCTGAAGTTCCTGAATTAGTCCCTCCACCTTGCTTCTGATTTCATCTCTTATCTCCCTTACCTTCTCTACCGGTTTGCCTGCCGGGTCTTCAAGCCCCCAGTCCTCGGCCGGTAGCAAGCTGCCGGGGCAGACCTCTGCCACCCCGCAACCCATGGTAACCACCCGGTCAGTATTCTCTACCATTTCGGGGGTGAGCAGCTCTGGTTTGGCACCGCGGATATCAATGCCTGCTTCCAGCATAGCCCCGGCCACAATCGGGTTAACCTGTGCCGCGGGACTGGTCCCGGCCGAGGTCGCCACGGCCACACCGCCCGCCAGGCGATTAAAAAAAGCCGTAGCTATCTGGCTACGGCCTGAATTATGGACACAGACAAAGAGTATTCTTTTCCGTTTCACTTATTTTTATTTTACCAATCACCCCTTAATCCCGTCAAGGTGGGTGGTATCGTTCAGTACCACCAGGTGGGGTTTACCCTCGGCCACTCTGATTACACTCAGCGAAGCGTTACTCAAATCGAAATGCCGGTAGATACTGTTGGTCGCCCCCAGAGTGTGGACAATAATTACTTTAACCACAATCTCGTGCGCCACCAGCACCACCTGCCTGTCCGGGTTATCGGCGACAATCTTATAAAATGCGCGCACCGACCGCTCGGTCACCTCTTTAAAGCTCTCCCCGTTGGGCATGGTAAAATCCGTCGGGTCAGTCCGGGTGTGCCGCCACTGCTCCGGCCACCCCTGGCTGATTTTATCCACGTGCATCCCTTCCCAGTCGCCCTGGTGAATCTCGATTAAATCGTCGAGCACTTTCGGCTCAAGCTTATGGGGTTCCGCCAGCACCGAGGCAGTGTTAAAAGTCCTCCGTAACGGGCTGGTATATATGATATCAATTGGCTGGTTGGCCAGCCGGGCAGACAGGGCGCGCGCCTGGGCATACCCCATCTGGTTAATATCCTCGTCTAGCCACCCCATATAGTAGCCCTCCACGTTTGACTCGGTTTGTCCGTGGCGGACGAGCAGGACTGTCGTGGTCATTGATACCTCCGTCAGAATTTGAAGCTCTCTCCGGCAGACCCAGTCGGCCTATTCCGGGCCTGAATTCGTCTAAAAAAGCCGCCAGTCTCTCAAGCCTTGCTGCACCACCGCCAGGTATTCCGGGGATGGCTTTGCCTCTTCCAATCGGCCGGCTATTACGTAGGTTATTGCCTCCAGGGGTTCGCTGTCTTCATTAAACACGGTGACCTTATACCGGTTATAGCCTTTCTCAAACCTGTCAAGTCGCCTCAGGCAGGCTTCCGAGACCTCGTAAATTGCTCCCCGGACCCTGTCCCCCCTGAACGACTTGATGCTGGCAACGCCGCCCCGCCATTTCCGGGACCAGTTACAAAACACCAGCTTATAATTGGGAAGGGTCGCCACGAACAGAGGTTTACTATCCGGGCAGCGTTCTTTCATCTGTTTTTGGTTCAGGTTTGACGCGTAGGCAAAGTAGTACACGAGTTGCTTTCCCATCAACAATGATATTTAAATTAAGTTAAGCTCTTTCGGTCTCCGGCCCGGCCACCACCAGAGGGTAAGCTTGTGTCTAACCGATTTTTTCCATATCCTCGCCGCAGCAGACCAGGGTGCCGCCGCCAACGACCGTTACCGTCACTTCGTTACCGCAAATATTACACCGGTATTTCTCGCCAATTTCCTCTACTGCCATGATGTTTCCTCCATTATCTCACTCGCCCCCGGCGATACCTCCCCCAGCGTGGCGCGGTATCCCTCTGCCGGTTTAGAGCCGGTCAACCACACACATAAATTAAAACACTTCACGCCGCGGAGAGTCAAGGTGACCATGCCATGAGACGAACCCCGGCTGGCCGGCAACGATGGATAGAACCAGGAAGACGGACGCCACCATTAGCCGGGACGGTTTTATTTAACCACCCTGCTCCCTTTATCACCATTCCTCTGCCAGTCATAGAGATAAATGACACCAGGCGGCTTTTTGGCCGGGCGATTGTGGTGTAAAATACAGGGTGACGACCAATAAATAGCGAGCGGACTGGAACTGGATAACGATGAAGCTGGAATCCAAGGTTAACATCACCACCGATGTCCTTGTTATCGGCGGAGGCGGTGCCGGACTCAGGGCGGCTATCGAAGCGAAGAGCCATGGCGGCCGCGTGCTCATGGTCTCCCGGTCCCGGGCAGGCTACGGGAGCAACACGACTATCTCCGGAGGCGCTTTTGCCGCCGTGTTATCCCCGCCAGTCAATTGCCCGGAGACGGGAGATTCTGCGGAACAGCATTTTCGGGATACGGTCGAAGGCGGCTGTTTTTTCAACCAACAGCCTCTGGTGGCAACCATGGTCGAAAATGCGGCGCAACAGGTTGAAGACCTGCGCCGGTTTGGCGTTAAATATACCGACGCCAAGGCCACTCCCTGGATATCCCTGTCTTTTGACCCCGGGCACCGCCGTTCCAGAATGGTCTACGGGGGGAAAACCTTCGGCACCGATTTCACCCTTCCCCTGCGGCAGTACGCCCTTTCCCGGGGCGTCGAGATACTGGAAGGCATCCTGATAACCGGCCTGTTGAAAAAAGACGAAACTGTTATCGGCGCGGAGGGTATTGATGCCGAAGGCAATGCCTGTACCTTTGTGGCACCGGCGGTCATCCTGGCCAGCGGTGGCCTGGGCAGAATCTACGCACGCAACGACAACGCCGCCGGAGCCACCGGCGACGGTTACGCCATTGCCTATGATTCCGGGGCGGTTTTACAGGATATGGAATTCGTCCAGTTTTATCCGGCAGGCCTGGGCTCGGGCACACCGGCCCTGTTCTACGAATGTCTCCTGCTTGACAGTGGCGGCAGGCTGCTCAATCGGCGCGGCGAAGACATCGTGGCCAAGCACGCCCTGGCCGACCCGATGCGGCTGACCCGGGACCTGTTTGTTTCCCCATCTCACTACCAACCGGGTTTTTCAGGCACCGCCCGCGCCCACAACAGATATCTGCTTAACACGCTTAAAAAAAGATGTGGTATAATAAAGGATTGGTGAACATAAATGCCGCGTTGGTGGGTAAAGCAATTTATTTACCCGGAATGAGGAAGATGGGGGAGGCAGCTACATGGAGAACGTAGTCGCTATAATTTTAGCCGGAGGGGCGGGAGAGCGGCTGGGTATCCTGGCTCACGAAAGAACCAAGCCGGCAATCCCCTTCGCTGGCAAGTACCGCATCATAGATTTTACTCTCAGCAACTGTGTTAATTCGGGCATTTACAACGTTGCCGTTTTTACCCAGTATCAGCCCCGCTCCCTGGCCGACCATATCGGCATTGGCATGCCCTGGGGATTCCTAGCCCTGCCGGACCGGAAAATACAGCTGCTGCAGCCCTATCTGGCACGCGAAGAAGGTCGTGATTGGTACAAGGGAACGGCTGACGCCGCCTACCAGAATCTCCATTACATCGAGGAACAGGACGCAGAACTGGTGCTTATCCTCAGTGGCGACCACATCTACAAGATGGACTATTCCGATATGATTGAATTCCACCGTAAAAGCAAGGCGGAGGCCACCCTGGCCGTCACCCGTCTGCCCAGAGAAGAATTGCAGGAATTCGGCACGGTAACCGTGGATAAAAACGGCCGGATAACCAGCTTCCAGGAAAAAGTGAAAGAGCCGAAGAGCGACCTTGTTTCCATGGGCGTTTACTGTTTTCAGAAAGACTTTCTTTTCTCATGCCTTGAGGAAGACGCTCAGCGCCGGTCATCCAAACACGATTTTGGCCGCAATATCTTTCCCCAACTGGTAGGTAATTGCCAGCTCTTCGCCTATAACTTTGAAGGTTACTGGCGGGATGTCGGCAGTGTCCGCAGCTACTGGCAGGCTAATATGAAGCTGCTTGATATCTCACCGCCGCTAATGTTCACCAGTGACTGGCCCATCCGTACCCGGGAAGAAGAACACCGGCCATCGGCCATTATCTCCCAGCGGGGTGACGTTCTGAACAGCATGGTATCTCACGGCTGTATTATAGAGGGCCGCGTGGAGCATTCGGTGCTATCTCCGGGGGTCAGGGTGGCGGAGAACGCCATAATCAAAAACTCAGTTATCATGTCGGACACCGTTATCGGCCGGGACAGTGTTATTGACTGCTCGATACTGGATAAAAGAGTAATCGTTGAAGTTGGCTGCCAGATTGGTTTCGGCAATGATTTTCAGCCGAACCGCGAAGAGCCGAAAATACTGAGCACCGGAATCACCGTCATCGGCAAGGCGGCCCGGATACCCGCCGGGATTACTATCGGTCGGAATTGCGCGATTTTCAGTAACGTCATGGAGAGGGATTTCCGGAAGCCGATTATCCAGAGCGGTGAAACGATTAAGCCAAAGCGCCATCGGACCACCCGAAAAGAATAGCCGGCCACCGGCCGGATAGCTTAACATCACCGATTAAGACGGGAGTGAACGTTTATCATGTCAGAATTAAGGCAGGACCCGACAACCCGGGAATGGGTGATAATAGCCCCGGAGAGAGCTAAGCGCCCCCAGCAAGCGACCAAAAAAAGACCCGCCGTCAAGTTACCCGCCTGGGATGCCTCCTGCCCTTTCTGTACAGGTAACGAAAGCCAGACCCCGGAAGAAGTTTTCCGCCTGCCTGCCACCAGCCAGGGCCCGGCCTGGGACGTCAGAGTCGTGCCCAACCGCTTTGCGGCGCTGATGCCCGGGGGAGACGTTAACCGGCAGAGGGACGGCCATTTCTTCCGTAAAATGAACGGCTTTGGCGTACATGAAGTAATCATCGAAAGCCCCGTCCACAACGTCAGCATGGCGTTAATGACGTATGAACAGGTGGAAAAAGTGCTCATTACTTACCAGGAGAGATACAACGACCTGAAAAAAAACCGGCAACTCAAGTTTATTACCATCTTCAAGAATCAAGGGTGGGCGTCAGGGACTTCCCTGGCACACCCGCATTCCCAGCTGGTGGGCACACCCATCATGGCTCCCCACTATCACCGGAAGTTTGACGTGGCGCATGATTACAATGCTGACACGGGCAACTGCCTGTACTGCGACCTGCTCGCCCAGGAGATAAGTGAGGACAAGAGAGTTATCGCCCGGACCGACCAGTTCACCGTCTTCCACCCCTTCGCTTCACGCGTGCCCTTCGAGACCTGGATTATGCCCAACGAGCACTCCGCTTCCTTCGGCCTCTTCCCGATGGCACACTTCTCCGAACTGGCCAGGACACTGAAAGATACCCTTTTCTGCCTCTATCAAGAGCTGGATGACCCGGCGTTTAATCTTATGGTGGACACTTCTACCACCGAAGATGAAGAGGACCCCTATTATCACTGGCATATCCGGATAGTGCCCCGGATAACCACCATCGCCGGGTTTGAAATGGGTTCCGGCATCTATGTAAATACCGCCCTGCCCGAAGAAACGGCCGTCACCGCCCGGCAATGCGCGCTATCCTGCCTTAAGACGGGGTAAGTTTCCTCCGAGATGAAACTTTAGACCACCGGACCAGGCCCCCGACCGGCATTACCCCTGAAACCGGCGGTCAGCCTTCAGTTTGACCCGGGAGGGATGGTTTCCACCAGCCAGCCCAGAAAGGCTGCCACCTCGTTTACTCCCCTGAGGACAAAGTCAACGCTTTCGGCAACATCGGGCGGCGTTTCCTCGCCAATAACCCCCAGTGCCAGGCCGGCAAATTCGCCGCTCTTCGATAGTTCGCGCATGACGTTGAAAGCACCGATGTCAGCCACGTCATCTCCCAGATAAACCGCCGATTTAAGATTATAGCCTTCGATGAGTTCTCTCAAGACCGACCCTTTGCTGATTTCCAGGGGAGGCCGAAGCTCGATCACCGTCCTGGCTTTATCGATGTTAAACGGCTGTGCCGCCGGAGAGCGGCTTATCGCCTGCAGGATAGCCTCTCGCACTTCTTCCCGGTCCGGCAGCGTCCGATAGTGGAAAACAAGCCCGGCACCCTTGTCCTCAAAACGCACTCCCCTGGGCTGAAGGACCGGCCCCAATTCTTTAATCGCCGCCTGGATTTTAGCCACGTAAGGTTGTACCTCCGGCCTGACTTCCACTCTCCCGCTAACCCATTTTTCCAGGCCGTGGTTGCCGTTATAGACCACCCCGTCCACACCCACCAGCTCCCGCAGTACTTTGATTAACCTGCCCGAGATGGCCGATACCAGCGGCAGGCGCGGCACCAGGGAGGCCAGGTGTTCCTTCACCGCGGGGGCGACTTTCACCGCTTCCGCAGTCGGGGCAATCTCGGCGATGGTACCGTCGACGTCAAAGATTAGCCCGAAAGGCGCCTCAAGCACCACGTCTTTTATTTTATCCAGGTTTTCAAAGAGATAGTTCATTTTTACCTCGCTTTATCCTTGGCATTACTTTTCCCAATATCAATGCCGGCTTAGACTGACTAAGATTATTTTAAGCGCTTTGCGGTGACAAGTAAATATTCCTTGCTAAAATTACGCACCTCTGCTATAATCCACCATCAATACGGTATAAGGGGGTGTTTCATGGAAAATACTCCGCAATCGCCACCGAAACCAAGCACTTCGACTCCTGACCTGACCTCCAAGCGCAGCACGATGTACGGACTGATACTGGCCGTCTGGCTGGTTTCCCTGGTCTTGCTGATTCTGAACGCAGTTTCCCTCTACGGCACGCCGTCATCGGTCGGACTCTGGATTCTGGTGGTGCTGGCCGCCCTCTGCGCGGCTATTTTCTGGTATTACGCTCTCTACCATTTCGGCCTGGTCTTATTCCGGCAGACAGGCAGGGTAAAACCAGGCGCCGCGATTGGGCAAGAAGGAGAGGGGGGCGATAATTTCCCTCGCATCGCTCTCCTTTACACCACGGTGGACGATTTCCGGTACAACGCCGCCCTGAGCTGTGTCAAGCAGGACTACCCCAACTTCCATGTCTTCCTGGTCGACGTGAGCCAGGGACAACACGGCCGCGACCAGGTGGATGAATTCCATAAGAAATTCCCCCAGCAGACCACTATCGTCAGGCGGGAAAAGCTGGATGGTTTCAAAGCGCGCAGTCTCAACCTGGCCCTGGCCAATCAAGCCAAGGGGTACGAATTCTTCGCCCTCTGCGACGCCGATGGCATACTGGCGAGCCATTTTTTAAAAAGAGCCTCTGGCTACATCCGGCAGGACGACCGGATTGGGTTTGTGCAGGCCAACCATGACAGCGGCTCCAGCACCCGGAACGCGTTTACCGAACACTTCCTCGCCGAAACTAAAATCCGCTGGGAGCACAACAACGTGCCGCGGAATCACTACGGGTTCCCGCTCATGCTGGGACACGGCGTGCTGGTGCGCACCGAAGCCTACACCAAGGCGGACGGATTTCCGGAAGTCGTCGCCGAGGACGTCGCCTTTACCATCGCCCTGCGCCACGCCGGTTATACCGGTTTCTTCGCCGAAGATATCGTCTGCAGTGAAGGCGTCCCGGAAGATTACGGGCAGTTAAGAAAGCGCACCTACCGCATGACCACGGCCGATACGGAGACGTTTGCCCGGCATACCGCCCCCTTTATCCGCTCCGCCTCGGCTTCTTTCGCCGAAAAATGGGACATCGTCACCCACACCCTGAGAAGGACGGCTACTTCCCTGTTTCTCCCCTACCTCGTGCTATTGCTGGCGATCTCCTTTGCCTCGGCCAGCACCATGACGGTTACTGCCTGTGGTCTGGTCGTTTTCGGCTGGCTGGCGTTGCTCAGTGCTCTGGCACGGGTAATCGTCAGCCGCTACCGCACGCCGGTTAAACTCTTCCGGCATCTCAGCCAGGTGACCTGTGTCTACGTCTCTTTCTATCTGCATACCTTTGTCTCCATCCTGGCTTTTACTATCGCCGGTAAAGCTCATTTTATCGTTACCGGGGCGAGTGCCAAAGAAAAAAACCAGGCGCGACTCGGTTTCCGCCAGAGAGCCGCCCGCCTGAACCCGAACAGCACGGCCATGCTGACCACCGCTTTCGTCCTGACCCTGCTGCTGTTAGGGGTAGCCGTCTTTACTCTCAACCTGGCGCTCATGGGGCTGGCCCTGGCCTTTTTCTCCCCGCTTATCCAGGGCAAAGCGGGCTGGAAACGGAAGCCGGCAGAAGCCACCGCCTGGCTGGCGCTGCTGCTTATCTTTGCCGGGGCGGTGCTTGGACCACTGGGAATCATCGGCCCTAACTGGCAGTACCTGGTACCGGTCGGTTTCTCGGTAATGATACGTACCTGATTTCGGTTCCGTTGAGCGACGGCTGTACCCGGCTTAGGCCCGTCCTTGCCTCACCGGTCGCCACCTGCCCAGAGTAAAGAGTCTGGGGAAGAAGACTTTACGCAGTTCTTCAACCACGAACAGGCTGCCCCCCGCCAGGAGGGCAATCCCCCATTTATCCAGCCCCATCGGCACCGTCCCGAACGCCACCTGTAAGAAGGGAACGTAGATAACCGCCATCTGCAGGACAATCGCCACCGATATCGACATAAGCAGCCAGCGATTACTAAAAATACCCAGCTTGAAGACGGTGTATTCCTCCGAGCGGGCGTTGAAGGCACGGAACCACTCGAAGGCAACCATCGATGAAAAGGCAAGGGTACGCGCTTCTTCCAGGCTCATCCTCGTCTGCGCCCAGCTGAAAATTAAAAATATGCCGACTCCCATCAGCGTCGCCAGAAAAACAATACGCATGACCAGCCCCGGGAAGATGAGCCCCACGCCGGGATGACGCGGCGGCTGCTTGAGTTCGTCGCCAGCTTTCGGCTCGAGTCCCAGAGGGACGGCTACCGCCGTATCCGTCACCAGGTTAATCCAGATAATCTGCACCGCCAGCAGCGGCGCCTTACCGATAAAAAAGATGGTCAGCAGCAACGCCAGTAGTTCGCCCAGATTAGTACTCAGCAGAAAGAAGATGACCTTGCGCAGTCGATTGAATATGGCTCTGCCTTCTTCAACGGCGGCCACCACCGAGCTAAAGTTGTCATCCGCCAGTATCATGTCGGAGCTTTCCTTGGCCACATCCGTCCCGGTAATGCCCATGGCAATCCCGATATCGGCTGCCTTCAGTGCGGGAGCATCGTTGACGCCGTCACCGGTCATGGCAACCACGTGCCCGCGACTCTTGAACGCATTCACGATTCTCAGCTTGTGCAAAGGTTCGATCCGGG
>JACZSH010000093.1 GCA_022574315.1 Chloroflexota bacterium
GGCCAGGGCTATCGCGCCCATTAACCACCAGTTCACTAACGGTACCGGTGCCGGCGCCGGTGGCGCGGGAATAACCGTCGGTGCCGTTGGTGCCGGTGCCGGCGCGGTCGGCAGTTCTATTGACCAGGAGGGCACGGTGATTACCGCTTCGCGCGTCACCCCTGTGACGGTAAACTGACCGGTCTGGCCGGTAACGTCTATCGTATAAGTCCCGGCAGCGCCCTGAGCGGTGGTGAAAGTTACCGCCCCGGTGGCATCACCATCCAGGGTTATCTTCCCGGTAGATGCTGCCGCACCGTTGATTTTCAGGGTTGCCTTGAACTCACCAGCCAGGTCGCCGGTATTGGTGACGCTGACGCTGATAGTCACCATCTCGGCGGCGTCAACCGCGGACGGTGATATGGTGAGGTTACTGACGGTAAACGCCGCTGGAGCCGTGTGGGCGATAATACTGAAGTAGGTAAAGTGACCGATACGGAACGTGATGGTATTGGTAACCGGATCAATCTCGATATCGGAAGCGTCAAGTTCAACCCACTGGCCGGAATCAGCGTCATAGTAAGCGATGGACAGGTTTTCGTGACTGCCTCCTGCAGGTATCTGGTCAGGGTTGTAGTGGAAGGTCATGAATATTGGCGGGTCGAAGATCGCCCCGCTAGGTCCGAGGTCATAGTCGACGGCGATAGTCTCGGTATTAGCCGGAGGCGCCGGTGGGTCCGCTCTCACCACAGTTATTTCACTCAGTGGCTCACCGTCTTCAGTTAGACCCGTCGTGCCACTGGGGATAACAATTTCAACATTACCGTCACTGGATTCAACCGTTACTGTCTCGGTGAAGACACCGTCTTCATCAACAACATCAGCCAGGTCTGCAACATCTGGCGCTGGTGGTACTCCCCCTCCGGGTGCCGCAGGAGCCGCTGCCGCCGATAGCGTGAAAGCACTGCTGGTACCGGAGAACTTATTGGTACTATCAGCATAGACCAGTGCTTTTACATTATAGGAACCTGTTGGCCAGTTCGATGGCGGTACCCATTTAACAGTATATGTTATTGAAGCCGCCACACCCGTGAAAGGAGATGTGCCGTAGCCATATCCCCCGGTAGTGCCGGAGATGGTATGATAACCCCAGCCGGCTGGGTCACGGTAGCCGTAACCGGTGCGAGAACCGGTGCCATATCCCCAACTGGTTGCAACGGCTGAAACCTGTACTGTCCCGCTGCTGGAACCTTCGCTTATGGTATGAGATTGCAGTGAACTGTTGCCTAAAGGCAGGTTTGCCAGCGTAGCCTTGTAGGTAGATGGATCAGAGGACTTGTAAATTTCCAAATTGATGTGGTCTACCGGTAGAATATCAGTCGACCCAATATCCACCGTTATTGTGAAGGTATAAGCGCTTCCCAGAGTCCCTGATGAGGGTAAAGAAGGGTAGGTAATATCAACCGCTTTGACTGGCTGTGGCGAAACGAACCATAATGAGCTACCGACGGCAATTACCAGAACAATGGCTAACGCCACCCTGGCGAAGCCGTGTAAATTAACCCCCGGTATTCTGGGCAAGTTACGGGCTTTCCTTATGAAACTAATCCCGTCTGTATTTTTGGCCATGATTTTCTTTTGAGTGCGTCGGGAGCGTAACAGCTCTAACGTCTTTCGGTTCTTTAGCATTTCGGCGATATCGGCGGGGATTTTACCGGCCAGAATCAGCAGTTCGTCTTTGTCGGTGTTTAATGCCTCCGCCAGCTGGGAGAGAACTCTCTCGCTGGGCGGCGGCAACACGCCGTTTTCGATTTTGCTGAGGTAGGAGAAGTCTACCCCAATTAAATCTGCCAGCTGCCGCTGAGTCAGCCGAGCCAGCAGTCTTAGCTCTTTTAACCGGTCGCCAAATTGTCTTGCTTCTTCCATAGTTTCACCTGCAAAGCCTATAATACAAGCTTAGTTTAAGTAATGTTGAGTGAAAAGTCAAGCGGCTTTTGGCTATTTTTGACTCTTTTTTGCCCGTTTGGCAAGATATGGGCATTTTGATAAACAAGCAACCGCCGTGTTGAGTAATAATTCAAGCCGGGTGTTCAGAGGCGAAACTATTCCTGCTGCGAGACGTTAAAAAAATCTCCGGAGCACCTTGAAACCCTGGCAGCCCGAATATTAATTGATGTACCGGCTATACCTCAACCTGTACACCGTCTCCAAAAGCCACGTAGCCCTTGATATAGCTGGCCGCCTCCTTTGGTTCGGGGTAGTTCCAGGCGGCGTTTTGGCTGGTCGCCCCTCCCACCGTAATATCATAGTAGCGGGCCTTGCCTTTCCAGGGGCAGGTATATTGCCGGTCTCCTTCGGTCAGGTATTCCCATTTCACTGATTCCGGGGGGAAGTAAATGTTCCCTTCCACCGTCTGGTACTGGTCAGTTTCGGCAAGTAATTTTCCCTGCCAGGTTGCTTTAGCCATAGTGTCACCACCTTTTCCAGAATGTTATTTCCACTGGTATATGATTTCGTACCTGTATTATTGCAGGAATAGTTCGGTCTCGGGATGAAAGGCGTACCAGGCAAACCAGAAACCTCTTTCGGCAACTATAGCCTCTCCCGTATCCAGGTTGGTGACTCTGACCGTGCCGATGTCATCCCTGACTACTTTTATTTTTACTCCGCCGACCGTGTCCTCTATCTGCTTCAGTGCTACCAGGTCGTCTTCTTTATAGGCTTTGAAAGCCCCGTTTATCTCCACGCCGTAGACAAAGGTTTTGGGGTGTACCGGTGACGGATCTTCGTTTTCCACCGGGAACAGCAGGTAGCTGTCTTCATAGTAACTGCCGTAAGGGTCTCTTCCGTAATTCCGGGAAAAACCGGTATCCTGGCTAAGAACCTCCGAATCCGGATGGGCTCCTTTCCACTCACCCCAGGTAACCGTATCCACCGAAATCATGGTGAGTTTCATGCCGGATAGCTCCCCGACGATGGCCAGGCCGTCGAACTGGCTCCAGTAAGTGTCCGTTTTACGGTCGTACATGACCAGGTTGGAATTGTACAGTTTCCCGGAGGTGCCGAATTCGACTGCTTCCCCGTTGATGACTCGCTCAAAGGCAACGCCTGAGCCGCAAAGCGGTCAGTAAGTAATTAAGAGCGGGTCACCGCCTATCGTTTCATTGACAATCTCGTGCCAGACCATTATCTGCAACGGGTAAACCCGCTTAATCCCGTTGTGGATGATGGTAATTACCAGTTCGTTGTCCTGTATCCACTGGTCAGCTTCAGCCACCGAGACGAATTTAGGATTATCTATCGAGGGAATACCGTCCTTGGGCGGCCCGCCACCCATAATTTTTGCCGGGTCGACGATATATTTGGTGCCGCTGGCGTCCGTTTTTATATCGTATTCTTCCTCCGGCGCCGGTGGCGGGGCCGGTTGTGCGCAGCCGGCCAGGGTGATCGCCAGCGCACTCGCTATTGAGAATAAGAGCATCTTTTTCATTTTTTCCTCCTTACCCGAATATTCTAAAGACGAGTATCAGGTAGTAAAGTGATATCCCGAGCATGATTAATCCGGCAATAAGATTTATTGCCCTCCTGTATCTGGTCAGGAAACCGATTATGGTATCGGTGGCCGTCGCCGAAATAGCCGCCATGACTAAAAGGGGGAAGCCGATGCCGATACCGAAAAACAGGAAGCGAAGTATATTTTCCAGGAACCCGACGGTGGATATAGTTCGGGTGAACAGGACGGCGATAAACAGGGGATTGCAGGGCACCACGATGGCACCGAAGAAGAAGCCGAAGAAAAAAGCGCTCACCCAGGGGTTCCTGGCGGTGGGAATGTGTGCCTTGGGCAGTAGTCTGCCCACATCGACGTTAAAGATGAGCAGCAAGCTGATGACCAGCAGGATACCGAAGGCGATAGGAGACACGATGCTGATAACGTTGGTCAATGATACCTGGAGGATGGTGGTGAAGATTAGCCCCAGGATAACCATAAACAGGATTACGCCCGCGGTGATGATGATGCCAAAGAAGATAATGGTTGTCCTGCCCGGTTCTTTCCCGGAAAGCTGGCTGGCGAGGTAGACCAGAAAACCAGGGTACAGCGGCAGTACGCAGACGGCGCCCAGCGGCGTGAGCAGGCCCAGGACAAAGGCGGCGCCCAGCTCTGATATGAGTTCCATCATTCACAGCCTTGGGCAACTTCGGCGGCCAGTTCTTCGGCCGGTTTCACTCCGCTTCTTAAAAATCTTGCGGAGCCATCTTTGCAGATTAAAACGACCGGAGCTCTCGGCGCGTTGACGAATTTGAGGCCAAATTCGTCGATTAACGCTTCGGTGAGCTCGATTGGTGAGATGGCGAAATACCAGTCCAGGCCGTTTCTCTGGATGTGTTCCCGGACTTTCTCCGCGTCTTCATTGGGGTCCGTGTCCAGGGATATGTGGATTACGTCATCGCCGTGGCTTGCCTGGAATTTTTGCATTTCCTTTTGCTGTGCCAGGCAGGTGGGACACCAGACGGCGAAACTTTCCAGCAGGATGGTCTTATCTTTGAAGTCGCTAATCTTGAACGTTTCCCCGGTGGTAACATCGGTAAGCTCGATGTCCATCCACGGCCTCACCACGGGTTGGTCCGGCGCCGGCGCGGGGGCCGTGGCGGGCTGGGCACAACCGAGCAGGAGACTGACCGAAAGCAGGATTAAGGCGATGCCGACTAATTTTCGTGGCTTGTGGAACAATTTTGCCTCCTCCCCTCGTTTGCGGCAATCTAGTCAGATTAAAAGCTTTACCTAATGGTACTTCGCATATACAGATTATTGAAACAGAACGCAGTTGTATATGATTTTGGTCACATTCACGCCGTGGTAGCGGAAAAAATTGTCCTGGCTGGCTTATTTCTGATATATTTGATTAAGCTATTTCGCCGGTTGAGAGTCGGGCGGGTGACGGCAAAACGGAATGGAAAGGGGGTATGACACGGGACAAATGAAAAATAAGAAGATAGGTTTCATCGGTTTGGGTTCAATGGGCAGGCCCATGGCCGCCAATATCGTTAAGGCAGATTACCCGGTGACGGTGTTTGACGTGTGTGAGGGACCCCTCGTCGCGCTGGGGGAAATGGGGGCTAAAATCGCCGGGAGCGCCCGGGAAGTGGGCGAAGGAAGCGATACCGTGGTGGCCATGGTCCCCGGCTATTCACAGATGAAAGAAGCCGTCCTGCCTCCGGACGGGGTATTGAGCGGCATGAGCCGTGACGCCACACTCATCATTACCAGCACGTTGTCACCGGCGGAAGTAATGGCCGTGGAAAAAGCCGCCCGTCAACTCGGGGTGAATATTATTGATTCCCCGGTTAGCGGTGGGTATATCAAGGCCGAGGAAGGCACCCTCACCTTTATGGCGGGTGGGGATGATGAGGTGGTGAGAAGCAACCGGGATATCCTCGAGGTCATGGGCACAAACGTTTTTCACGTCGGGAAAGTAGGGCAGGGTCAGGCAGTGAAGCTGATAAACCAGATGCTGGTCAGTGCCAACATCGTGTCCATTGCCGAGGCCCTGGTAATGGCGAAAAAACTCGGCCTGGACCTGGCCTCCGTAGTAGAAGTCGTCAGTAAAAGCGGTGGCGACAGCTTTGTTCTCCGGACCATGGCTCCGGCGATGATAGCCCGGGATTTCAAACCCAGGGCGGCGGTCAGTATCTTTACCAAGGATACCGGGATTATCATGGATACGGCCCGGGAACTGAACGTGCCGCTACTGGTTGCCGGTACGGCGTATAATATTATCCGGATGGCGGATGCCCGAGGCTT
>JACZSH010000094.1 GCA_022574315.1 Chloroflexota bacterium
CATTTTGTCCGATGTTTCTTTACAGTACTTTTTAAGCAGGGGCAATGATATTTCAGAGAGCCTTTTCCCTCTATAAGTGCCGTACATTATCTTAAACTTAGGGCCATATTCTAAGTCCTCCTTCTTTGGAGGGAAGTCTGCGTCAACTGAGTCTGGCTCAAAGGCATCGTCTTCTGTCTCTATAAAGGCCCTGGTTACAATCATAAACTGCTGAGATAATAAGTATTTAAGCCCGTTTGTTTTTGCTTTGAAAATATCCTTATCCCCCGAATCTGAGCTTATCGAGAAATACGTGGTTTTGAATATGTCTTTTGGGTCATCTGTGTTAGTGAATGTTGCTTCACATTTGATCTTGGAGAAGAAGTTGGGGTGCCACTATGTGCTCAGGCATGGGCACCGGTGGATGGTGGACCTCTACGCTGGGGATCAGTGGATCTTCAATCCGCCAGACCGGGACGGCTGGCCGGAACGTGGGCCGTATATCGAGGTCGGTGCGTGCGAATCGTGGACGTTGGTGGACGTGGTGGACGCCGCCGTCGAGCGGCTTGGGAGCTGATTATGTGCGACAGTAGGAAGAAAACGCAACTTGAATTGGTGGCGGTGAAGACGCCGAAGGGTATCCCCAGTCTTTTAGCGGCGTCGCCGAGCAGCTTTTGCAGTCGCGGGCTGGCGAAGTTCACCGTCGCCGGGTAGAGCACCCCGCCCCCCGGCTGGGTGAAAGACAGCCGGATGACGCCCAGCCCCTCCCGTAGCGGGAAGGCTTTTTTCGCGTCCGGTACGGCATCTTCGGCAAAACCGGTGTCCGTGGCGATAACCCAGTCCGGCTGTAGCTTTCTCAGAACGTGCCTCATGCCGTAACCACCTATTTCCTCCTGCACCGTGCCGATGAAATAGACGTCGTGCCGCGGTTTTTCGGGCAGACGCCGTGCCAGCTCCACCAGGACACTGCAGCCCGCCCGGTCATCGATTGACGGACTGGCCAGCAATGTCTTTTTATCGTCCAGCCACTGCGGCGGCGTGGCAAAGACGATTGGGTCGCCCGGAGAAACGTATTTTTGCCGTTCCCCAACGTCAATCCACAGTGGCTTATCGCTGCCCGCCTCGAAGTGGGCGCTCGTCGAGCAGACCACCCCGGGGACGTCCCTCTCTTCGCCCAGGATGAGCACCGGGATGCCGGGCAGGGTGCGGAAGTCAATCCAGCCCAGCTTATCAAACCAGACAAACTCGTCTACCTTCAGCACGGCCATGGTGACCTGGTCCAGGTGGGCGACTACCGCCAGGGAATGCTTTCCTTCCGTCCCTTTCTTCCGGGCAATCAGGTTGCCCATCTTGTCGATACGTATCTCGTCGACGTGTTCCTCCAGCAGTTCTTTCAGCCGGTTGGCGACGCGGCTTTCATGTCCGGTAGGGCCCGGTATCTGGACCAGTTCGTAAATCAAATCACCAATCATCGCTGACTCCTTCATCGGGGTTCTCCTGGGGGCAGTCGGGATTCGGCAGACTCCGTTTTGGGGCTGGCCGCCGGTGAATGATTATTGCCCGTTTAGACAGCAATCATAGCACTGACCTCCTGTTGCGTCAAGGTACCCAACCGCCCGGTCTGCGCTCAACACCCGGTCGATGATGTGCTATACTTGAAGCAACGCCAGCGTAGCTCAGTGGTAGAGCAGCGGTTTCGTAAACCGCCGGCCAAGAGTTCGACTCTCTTCGCTGGCTCCATTTTCTGGAGTAGTCCATGACCGGGTTGTTTTTCGGGACGGCGGGCATTCCCCGCAGCACGTATTCTGAATCTACTGTCTCTGGTATCGAACGTATCGTCGAGCTTGGGCTCGATTGCATGGAGATAGAGTTTGTTCAGGGAGTGAGGATGGGGGAGAGCAGTGCCCACCGGGTGGCTGAGGCGGCTGACCGGCTCGGCGTCCGGCTCTCGGCGCATGCTCCTTACTTTATTAACCTCAATTCCCATGAACCGGAAAAAGTCAGTGCCAGCCAGGAAAGAATTCTGCAGACGGCCCATATCGCCCACCTTTGTCACGCTCAATCTATCGTTTTCCACGCCGCTTTTTACCTTGATGACCCGCCGGAAAAAGTCTATGAGACTACCCGTAAATATCTCGCCGAAATAATGCATCAGCTAAAACGGGAAAACAATCCCATCCTGGTCAGGCCGGAGGTCACCGGTAAAGCCACCCAGTTCGGCGATATTGAAGAGGTGCTTGGCCTCAGTGCCGAACTGGAAAGAGTGTCTCCCTGCATCGACTTTTCGCACTGGCATGCCCGTACCGGCCGGTTCAATACCTACCCGGAATTCAACTCGGTATTGCTCCGTATTGAAGAACGGCTCGGCCGTGAGGCGCTGGAGAATATGCATATCCATGTCGCCGGTATCCACTACGGCAAAAAAGGAGAGCTGAAGCACCTTAATTTTGCCGATTCGGATTTCAACTACCATGATTTGCTGCGCGCCCTGAAGGACACTGGGGCCGGCGGTACGGTTATTTGTGAAAGCCCCAATCTGGAAGAAGACGCCCGGCGCCTGCAGTCGGCATACCGCAATCTCTAGATATGGACTTGTCCATTCTCGGCATCCCGGGGGACGGTAAAAAAGTCGAAAATAACGGGGTCATCGTGCCGCTATTTTACCCAAAACACGGGTAATCTCACCTCAATATCGTCGATGTTTGTCCAACCTTCAACAGGCCATTATTTGCCAGCAAAAGCGCCCTATAGGTCAGGAAAAGTTACCCTAAACCGCCTAGAAGCCGTATCAGCCAATATACTGAACAAGCCGGCCGCCCATCAGGGAGTTTGACAGGTTCTTCCGTTTCTTGCTATATTGGCACGAATGATTTTCACATTGGGGCGCTTCCGTTAGGCGCGGTTTGCCGCTCACACTTGATGAAAAGGGAGTTGGACATAGCATAGAATAGGCAACTAAAGGACAGAGAGATTTCCATAACTTGCTTCTGTAAAATTAGCCGCCGTATTCCATCGCTAGAATCACTCTAAACTTTCCCCACTGATTTTACCGATTGTTGGCTTATCTCTGCGTTTATTGCTTGGGAGGATAAAATTGTCTGAAAATGGAAGTAAAATCTGGTGCCGGAACCTGTGGAAGGTATTTGGCCCCCATCCTGATGCAATTATCGATTCGGCCAGCGATGGTTCTACTAAAGAGCAAATACTGGAGGAGACCGGGCATGTCATCGCCGTCAAAGACGTTTCTTTTGAGGTAAAAGAAAACGAGATATTCGTTGTCATGGGTCTTTCCGGAAGTGGTAAGTCAACGCTTATTCGCTGTATAAACCGACTCATTGAGCCTACCAGAGGTGCCGTGTGTATTGAAGGGGCTGACATCGCCCAGATGAATGATGCGGAGTTGAGGGATCTCCGCCGCCATAAATTAAGCATGGTGTTTCAGAACTTCGGCCTGCTGCCTCACCGTACGGTGCTGGACAACGTTGCCTTCGGTCTGGAAGTCAGGGGAGAGGGCAAGAAGGAAAGGCATGAGAAAGCTTTGCAAATGCTGGAACAGGTGGGACTGAAAGGATGGGAGAAAAACCGTATCCACGAACTTAGCGGTGGCATGCAACAACGCGTCGGACTGGCCCGGGCGCTCGCTTCGGGAGCGGAGACGCTTCTCATGGACGAGCCTTTCAGTGCCCTCGACCCATTGATTCGCCGCCAGATGCAGGACGAGTTCTTGAATTTGCACACCACAGTGAAGCGGACGGTGATTTTTATCACCCACGACCTCACTGAAGCGCTGAAGCTCGGCGACCGTATTGCCATTATGCGGGATGGTGAAATTGTCCAGATCGGCCGTCCTGAAGAAATTGTTACCAAGCCGGCTGATGACTACGTCAGCGAGTTTGTCAGGGATGTGCCCATGGGGAAAGTACTTTCCGCACAAACTATTATGGAGCAACCTGCCACGGTGGTTCAAAGTGACCAGAGCATTGAGGACGCCATTGAAGCCATGAGGCTGAAAGAAGGCGACTGGACTTTTATTATTGATGGTACCGGGCGGGTTAAAGGTACCTTGACTCTGGAAGATGCCCGTGCCGCCGTGAGCAGGGGACTATCCAGGGCGGGAGAAGCCGCCCGGTCGGAGTTTGCCAGTACTGCGCCGGATGTCACGCTGGAACAGTGCTTGAGTCTGGTAACGGGAGAGAGTAATATCCCGGTGGCGGTCCTGGATGATGAACGTCACCTGCTCGGTGTCATCACCCGGCCGGCCCTCTTTGAAGCTATCCAATCGGACAGCACCAATGGTAAGCAGAACTGACGTATCGGCGTTTCAGGCGGTGCTTTCCTGCCGCGGTATTCAGAATTGGCCCTGAGAAAGGTGAAAGAATATGTTTGATTTTCCGGAAACCTTGGTTATCGGTAGAAGTATATCAAAATGGATTGACCGGGTGGTGGACTGGGTGGTCGTCAACTGGGACCCTTTTTTCTCGGCCATTAACATCGGGGTGCTGCGTATCCTGGTGCCATTTCAGGAGTTCCTGCAGTGGCTTCCCTGGTGGTTTGTTATCATTATGGTCGGCCTCCTCGCCTGGCGTATGGTAAGTGTGAAATTCGGCATTGTCGCTGCCGGCTTACTGCTCGTGGTGAGTTTCCTGGGGCTGCTTGACCTGGCCATGATTACCCTGGCCATCGTTTTGACGGCGGCTCTGCTCTGCGTGGTCATCGGTCTGCCCGTGGGCATCGCCGCCGCCAAGAGTAACCGCGTCGACAGTATTATGAGGCCGGTTCTGGATAGCATGCAGACCATGCCCAGCTTTGTTTACCTCATCCCGGCGGTGATGCTCTTCGGATTGGGCAAGACGCCGGCCGTCATGGCAACCATGATTTACGCCCTTCCTCCCATTATCCGCCTCACCAATCTGGGTATCCGGCAGGTGGACCCTTCGGTAGTCGAAGCGGGACGGGCTTCCGGTACCACCTCCTGGCAGCTGCTCCGTAAAATCCAGATACCTCTGGCCATGCCGACCATTCTGGCCGGACTGAATCAGACCATCATGATGGCGCTGGCCATGGTGGTCATCGCTTCCATGATTGGCGCCAGGGGCCTGGGTATCGAGGTGCTCAACGGCATCAACCGGCTGGAAGTGGGCCGGGGATTCCTCGGCGGTATCAGTATCGTCTTCTTGGCCGTCATCCTCGACCGTATCAGCCAGGGATTTGCTTCTCGTAAATCGCAAACCCGTTCCATTTCCGGATAATTAGGGCGGGCAGCGCCGGGCGCTGCCCGCATTTTATTTAGCTTCTTTTGCAGAACGAAAAATTGAAAGGAGGTGAACCGGGCACAAAATAGATTTGTCATGTGAGTTATATTACTGCCTGAACAAGGTCTAATCAGGATAACAATATATAATTGGGAGGTAATCTATTCATGAACGGGAAACGCCATAAGGCGTATCGGCTGATTTCAATAACCACGTTATTGCTGGTGGCGGTATTGGCTCTGGGAAGTATTCTGGCCGGCTGCGCGCAGCCAGCGCCCGCTCCTGCCCCGGCTCCGGCACCCGCCCCTGCCCCGGAAGAGCCTGAAGAAAAGCCCACTATCAGATTTGCCGATACCCAGTTTGAATCCCTCTGGATTAACAATGCCCTCGCTAAATTTGTCATCGAGGAAGGCTACGGTTACCCGGTGGAGACAATCGAGGTGACCACCCCCATCATGCAGGTAACCCTGGCCAAAGGTGAGATCCACGTGATGATGGAGATGTG
>JACZSH010000010.1 GCA_022574315.1 Chloroflexota bacterium
ATGATTTGCGCATCGTAGTCTTGCCCGTCGAAGTAGGCTATCAAAGCGCGGAGCGTCTGGCCAATGCGCGCCTCTTCGTTGAGACACGGCACGATAACGGTTAGCCTCGCCTGCGAGTCAGACATGTGCGCGATGCGAGCGCTGCGCGGGCCGGCCTGATACCGGACGTCCGTGGAAGACGACGCTCATCGCCAATTTGGTCATACTTGAATACAACTTCGTTTCCTCATTTCGTGCGGCGCGAGACGGGCCGAAAACGATACCCTGCCCGCCTGTGGCGCCCCGATGCCGTTCGATGCCCGCGGAGGATCTTTTCCTGGTGGCTCAGGAACTCGCCGGGCAGAGCAATCTACCACATCGACCTCGGTCGGGGAAAATGCGCGGCACGCGCGCGGGTCGAGGAATCTTTCCGGGCCATTGTTGTAACGCCGGCCGTAGCCGAGTACAATCGAAGAGGTGGGCGCATCGGGATTAGAAGGCCTTTTCGGCGGGAATCCCGCTCCAAATGAAGCAGAGAAAACCTCCCTGACGCATGGCTTCCGACTCCGAGAAAACCAATAAAACGGGGGCATATGAACCGCGCCGCCTTCCCAAGCAGGCGCGAAGCCGCGAACGGGTGGATCGCATCCTAGACGTTGCGGCGCAACTTCTCATCGAAGAAGGCTACGGCTATCCGGTGGAGACCGTCGAGATGACCACCCCCATCATGCAGGTAACCCTGGCCAAAGGTGAGATCCACGTGATGATGGAGATGTGGCAGCAGAACTTTATCGAGTGGTATGATGAGGCGATTGCCGACGGTAAGATTGAGAATCTGGGTATGACCTATGAAGGCGGCCCCCAGTTCTTCGTTATTCCCCAGTGGGTTCACGAGGAATACGGCATCAACACCGTCTTCGATATGAAAGACTACTGGGAACTCTTCAAAGACCCGGAAGACCCGGACAAAGGATACTTCATCAACTGCGTCATCGGCTGGCAGTGCGGCGCCATCAACGAGGTGAAGATGGAAGCCTACGGCCTGACCGAATACTACAATATCATCTCGCCGGGTAGCTCCGGCGCCATGGAAGCCGCCCTGGCCGGCCCTCAGAAGAAGGAGCAGCCCGTCTTCGGCTACTACTGGGCGCCCACCGCCCTCATGGGGATGTACGACTGGTATATCCTGGAAGAGCCGGAATATGACGAGACCATCTGGAGGAAAATCGATGCCGCCAAAGACGATACGGCCTTGAGGCCTCTCGATGAAGCCACTGCCTACGAGACACTGCCCATCGATAAGGGCATCAACCCCAGCCTCCGCGAGATAGCCCCGGACGTCGTCGCTATGCTCGAGAAAATGAACGTGGGTTTGCAGCCCATCAACGTCACCGCTGCCTGGGCTGTGGAAAACGATGTTCAGGACTGGGAGCTGGCCGCCATCTACTACCTGGAGAATTACGAAGACAGGTGGTCGACCTGGGTCACTGACGAGGCCTACGCCGGGATAAAAGACGCCCTGGCCGCACAATAGTTCCGTGATGCTCGGTGCCTCCGGGTTTTATCCGGGGGCACCGGCACTTCAAAATCTACTCCGCTGCTTCAGACACTCTTCTTCTCCACATTCTAACTTCAAGGTTAGAAAAGCCTCCCGCGTGTCCTTTAATTTATGTGCGATATTATTCGGTTTTGGTTGGTGATGTCATTGCGAACCGCGCCACCTTGTCATTGCGAGCCGAAGGCGAAGCAATCTATATCGATTGTTCAGCTATATTAGAGATTGCTTCGTCGCTGCGCTCCTCGCAATGACAGGTGGATTCAACCAAATGCAAGTAAAACCTTTATGTGCCCCGTTTTCCTATTGGTGTTGTTTCTGCTATACTTAGTGGAGGTAGGTGATAACCGTTATTTTGAGGTGAAACGTGAAACCGAGTTGGAGACGTAACAGTTTAATATATGTCGCTATTTTACTGGCGGCGGTGGCTCTCTTTTCTTATCTGCTGCCCTCGGCCGATAAGCCGGAAGAAGTACCTTTGAGTGATGTTATCGCCATGTCGCAGAGCAACAAAATTGCCCGCATTGAGATTGAAGAGGCGGAGCTTCTCGTGACCACCGTTGATGGCACCGAGTTGATAGCCTTCAAGGAAAGTAACGCCAGCATCTATGAAATTGAAGGGCTGGACCTCCAGGGGGTAGTAGTTGACATAAAAGGCTCCACGGGCATCAACTGGGGCGGGTTGCTGTTGAATTTCCTGCCCCTGATAATATTTGGCGGTCTCTTGTTTTTCCTCTTCCGCCAGGCGCGCGGCGCCAACAGCCAGGCGATGAGCTTTGGCCGCAGTCGGGCGCGATTATTCCCGGCTAACCACACCACGGTTACCTTCGATGACGTGGCCGGAGTAGAGGAAGCCAAGGAAGACCTCCGTGAAGTAGTCGACTTTCTGAAAGAGCGGGAGAAGTTCGAGAGCCTGGGGGCGCGTATTCCCCGGGGCGTCCTGCTCATCGGTCCTCCCGGCACGGGTAAAACCCTGATGGCAAGAGCCATCGCCGGCGAAGCTGATGTGCCCTTCTTTTCCATCAGCGGCAGTGAGTTCGTGGAGATGTTTGTCGGCGTCGGCGCTTCCCGGGTGCGTGACCTGTTTGACCAGGCCAAGCGAAACGCACCCTGCATTATCTTTATTGATGAAATTGACGCCGTCGGGCGCCACCGCGGCTCCGGTCTCGGCGGTAGCCACGACGAACGTGAGCAGACGCTCAATCAGATTCTGGTGGAGATGGACGGCTTTGAGACCAGCACCAGCGTCATTGTCCTTGCCGCCACCAACCGACCTGATATTCTTGACCCCGCCCTGCTCCGCCCCGGCCGTTTCGACCGCCGGGTGATTTTGGACCTACCCGATATCGTCGGTCGACTGGCTATTCTCAAGGTTCATGCCAGCGGTAAACCCCTGGAAAAATCGGCCGACCTGGAAGTCCTGGCTAAAAGTACCGTCGGCTTCAGCGGCGCTGACCTGGCCAACCTGATCAACGAGGCGGCTATCCTGGCTGCCCGGCGCAGTAAAAAAGCCATCGGCCTGCAGGAATTCGAGGAATCCGTGGACCGCGTCATTGCCGGCCCGGAAAGGAAGAGCCGCCGCATAAATCCCCGGGAAAAGGAAATCACCGCCTATCACGAGGCCGGACACGCCCTGGTGGCGCGGATATTACCTAATGCCGACCCGGTGCACAAGGTTTCCATCGTGGCGCGGGGTATGTCTCTCGGTCACACCCGCCAGCTGCCCACCGAAGACCGGTATCTCATGACCCGGGCTCAGTTTAAGGATACGCTGGCCACACTTCTCGGCGGCCAGACCGCGGAGGAATTGACCTTTGCTGAGATTACCACCGGGGCTCAGAACGATATTGAGCAGGCCACCAAGCTGGCCCGGGCGATGGTTACCACCTTCGGCATGAGTGAAAAACTGGGCCCCCGCACTTTCGGGCGCCGCGAAGAGATGATCTTCCTGGGGCGTGAAATCACCGAACAGAGGGACTACAGCGATAAGACTGCCGAGCAGATAGACGATGAAGTTATTAGTATCATCCGGGAGGCGCAACAGGTCGCGCGGCAAGTGCTGACCGAAAACAAGGCGAAACTGATCCTCATGGCCAAGAGCCTCATTGCCCGGGAGACGCTGGAAGTCAAAGACCTGGATGCTATCTTCAGTGATAAACCACCACGGCCCACTCGGAAAAAGAAACTGGCCACGACCACTCCGGCACCAATTGAGCCTGTGGCGGAAGCTAAAAAGGAAGTCAAACCCGGGAAAACCACCGTCGTGCCCCGCCTTGTCCCCAAGCATACCCCGGCTGACTAGTCGTCGGTCGGGCTATTTGGCCCGGGTAATAATGAAATCGGCGAGCGCTTCCATTACCGGGCGGCTGCTGTTCTCCGGCAGTTGGCTCAGGGTTTGCCGGGCTTTGTGGCAGTAGCCGGAAGCGATTTTGTAGCACTCGTCGGTGATTGACGAGTTACGTACCATATCTATCGCCCGGGCGATGTTTTTCTCCCGGTCGATGTTCTGAAACACTTTCTTTATCGGGTTGTCCTGGGGATAGTGCTCCACGAGAAGCATGGCGGGCAGGGTTAGTGTCCCTTGTGCCAGGTCGGAGCCAACCGGCTTCCCCAGCGTCTGCTCGGTGCTGACAAAATCAAGAATGTCATCCACCACCTGGAAGGCGATGCCCAGGTTAAAACCGTACTCTTTCAGCAGGTTGACCGATGTTTCCGGGGCTTCGCTCAGGATAGCGCCCGATTCCGTCGATAAAGAAAACAGGGAAGCGGTCTTGCCGGAGATTCTCTGGAAGTAGTCTTCCCGGGTCTGGTCTGTCTTGAAAGCCCCCAGGAGCTGGTTGATTTCTCCGCTGGAGATGGTGGCCAGCGTCTGCGAGAAAAGCTTGATTACACGCGGGCTTTGCGTATCGGACACCGCCTCGCCGGCCTTGGCAAACAAGTAGTCTCCCAGCAGGATGGCGGTCTCCCCTCCCCATATCTTGTAAATGGTGGCTTTACCCCGCCGGACGTTCGACTTATCAATGGCGTCATCGTGAACCAGTGTCGCCGTATGCATGAGCTCGACGGCGGTCGCCATCGCCAGCATGTATCCCAGGTTGTAACGGTAAAACTTACCGGCCAGTAACGTCAGGGCCGGGCGGATTCCCTTGCCGTCGCTCTTGACGACGTAGCCCAGTTGCTCGGAAAGCCAGTCAAAGTCGACTCTGGTGAGGGAGGTTAGATTATCCTTTACCTTGTCCAGGTCGTCTTGGATGGACGTGAGTATTTCACCGAGCTCCAGCGCCCTCTTTTCTTTACGATCCATGAGCTTTCCCCAGCCGTTTCGTTTCCTCCTCCACCAGGCTGTCATCCAGTTTGGAAAACAGCGGTTGCGGTTCCGGCAGCTTTTGCCCCGGCGGTGGCGGCTCTGCCTGCCAGCCCTGGTCTTCTACTTTACCTTCGAACCCGAGTAGTTCGTGCAGTTTCTGCGAGCTGAAAGGCAGGAAAGGGTAGAGCATTGTTTTCAGATGGCAGATTATTTCCATGGTGACATATAACGATTTCGCGGCGTCGCTGCGGTTTTCCTTGATCGCTTTCCACGGCGCTTTGTCGTCAAGGTAGCGGTTGGCTTCGTGGGCCAGTCCCATCGCTTCCGTGATTGCCTGCTTGAAATGGCAGCCGTAGAGAAGTTTATCCACCGTTTCCATCGTCTCCCTGGCCGTTTTCACCAGCGCTCTGTCCTGGCGGTCGTACTCGCCAACCGCCGGAACGGCGCCGTCGTAATTGCGGTAGGTGAAGGTGAGGACACGGTGCACCAGGTTGCCGTAGGTCGCCACCAGCTCATCGTTATTCCGGCGTACGAACTCGCGCCAGGAAAAATCGGTGTCCCCCGTTTCGGGCATGTTTATCGAGAGCAGGTAGCGCAGTGGGTCGGGGTCATATCTATCCAGGTAATCCAGCAGCCATACCGCCCAGTTGCCACTGGTGGAAAGCTTCCGACCTTCGATGGTCAGGAACTCGTTGGCCGGTACGTCGTAAGGCAGGTTCAGGTCATGGCCGTAGCCGAGCAGTATCGCCGGCCAGATAAGCGTGTGAAAAGGTATGTTGTCCTTGCCGATGAAATAGTAGCTCTTAACTTTGCTATCCTGCCAGAAATCACGCCATTTCTCCGGGTTACCGCTGGACTTGGCCCACTCTATAGCCGCTGAAAGATAGCCGATAACCGCTTCGAACCAGACATAGATACGTTTATCGGCGTAACCTTCTATCGGTATCTCTATTCCCCAGTTGAGGTCGCGGGTTATCGCCCTGTCCTTGAGGCCATCCTCGAGGTAGCGGGTGGAAAAGTTGAGCACGTTCGGTCGCCAGTGTGTCTGTTTTTTTATCCAGTCCAGGAGCTGGTCGTTGAAGGCGGATAGCTTTAAAAAGAAATGTTCTGAATCCTTGAAGACGGGCGTGGTGCCGCACAGGCGGCAACGCGGATTAACCAGTTCCACCGGGTTCAACGGCTTGCCGCAGGCTTCACACTGGTCGCCGCGCGCCCCCGGCGAGTTGCAGAACGGGCAGTCCCCGCCGATATACCGGTCGGGCAGGAAGCGATGGCACTGCGGACAGTACGGCTGCGAAACGGTATGCCGGTAGATATAGCCTTTCTTGAACAGGGTGAGGAAGATATCCTGCGTTACCTCGGCATGGTTGGCCGTGCCGGTGGTGGTGAACAGGTCATAGGAAATCCCCAACCTCTGCCATGATTCCAGGAATTGCTGGTGGTACCGGGCGGCTATTTCGGCGGGCTGTTTCCCTTCCTGCTCCGCCTTGATGGTGATCGGCGTGCCGTGCTGGTCTGAACCGGACACCATCAGGACTTCGTTCCCCTTGGAGCGGTGATAACGGGCGAAAATATCCGGCGGCAGGTAAGCGCCGGCGATTTGCCCCAGGTGGAGCGGTCCGTTGGCATAAGGCCAGGCAGTGCAGATAAATATTCTCTCGCTCATCAGGCTCCCTTACTGCATCGAAATAGTGCCTTATTCCTTGAAGAAAGTCAGCACCGTCTCGCCTTTCTCCTGTTTGTAGTGCGCGTAGTCCTTTTTCAGACTGCACTCCACGCAGTAGTGTCTCGCCTCCCCTTCGTCATCCTCGACGCCGTCTTTTTCTTCGATAGTTAGGTAGCGGTTGGGATACGGTATGACACGCTGGCACTCGTCACACTTGATATCTCCCATTGATATTGCTCCACGACGCATTTATTCCCTCCTCTCCAGGCTGTGATATGAATCCTTATTTATCTCCCAGACCCGGCCCAGCTTTAACCAGGTACGGTATAGCTCTTTTCGTGGCAGGCCGGTCTCACCGGCTATCCGGGCAATCGCTTCTTTGGCGGTGGCTCCGGACAGGTACTGGTAATGCAGCTGCTCTTCAATCTCGGCGGTCATCGGCGGCTGTTTGGGCGCCCGCTTGCCTTCAATAACCAGGGTAAATTCCCCGCGGGGCGTCCGGAAATGTTCGCTCGCCTGGCTGACCGTTCCCCGGTATACCTCTTCGAACCGCTTGGTAAGCTCGCGGCAGACCGCAATCCGCCGGTCACCCAGCACCAGCCTGATATCCTCCAGC
Source organism: Chloroflexota bacterium (assembly GCA_022574315.1). Taxonomy (GTDB): domain Bacteria; phylum Chloroflexota; class Dehalococcoidia; order Dehalococcoidales; family RBG-16-60-22; genus JACZSH01. The sequence continues at coordinate 7,124 of JACZSH010000010.1, forward strand.
GCCGCCCGCAGCCGGTGCGGTGTTTCCAGGACGACGATGCTGCCCGGTTCGCCGGCGGCCGATTCCAGTAAACGCTTTCTGGCGGCGGTCTTGTGGGGCAGGAAACCGAGGTAGCTAAACCTGTCCGTGGGTAACCCGGAGACCACCAGTGCCGTAATCACCGCGGAAGGTCCCGGGATGGGCACCACCCTTATTCCCCGCTCGCTGGCGGCGGTGACCAGTTCATAGCCCGGGTCGGACAGTCCGGGCATCCCGGCTTCGGATACCAGGGCAATGTCTTCCTGCTTCAGGCGCTCCAGGATATATTCCAGCTTGCTGCGTTTGCTGTGCTCGTAGTAGCTGGTCATCGGCGTCCCGATGTCGTAGCGGGCCAGCAGCCGTCTTGTCTTGCGCGTGTCTTCGGCGGCGATGAGGTTCACTTCGCGCAGGACGCGGATGGCGCGCAGAGAAATATCCTCCAGGTTGCCAATCGGGGTGGCTACAATGTACAGAACCGACATCATCCAATATTTTCCTTAACCGTAAACTATTATAACCCACGTTACGTTCGACTGTCTATTCTGGGGGCTTTTCATAACATTTTTCCTGCCCGGTATTCCCGTTTTCGCCTTACCGGGACAGCCCTATCGGGTCACCCGTCTCAGCGCCTTGACTTAGCCCCCTGATTTTGGTATATTTTTTACTCAATAGACTGGAAGGGAAAATGACGAAACCTGAGTTTAAGCAGTTGCGGCGCGCCTATGGTTTTGACGAGGTGGCTATCGTCCCCGGTGATGTCACCATCAATCCCGAGCAAACGGATATCGACCTGAAAATAGCTGATTTTGTCTTTCCCATTCCCATTGTCGCTTCGGCAATGGATGCCGTCACCGACGTTAATTTTGCCATTGCCATGAGTCACCGTGGCGGGTTGGCGGTTCTCCACCTTGAAGGCGTCCAGACGCGGTATGATAACCCTGAAGAGGTACTGGCCGAAATTGTTCAAGCACCCCAGGCTGAAGTTACTGCCCGGCTGCAGAAGATCTATTCTCAGCCGATTCAGGAAAACCTTATCACGGAGCGGATACAGGCAATAAAGAAAGCCGGGGCGGTTTGTGCCGTCTCGGTCACTCCGGCCAATACCAAGAACTTTGCTCCCCTCGTCGTTGAAGCCGGCGCCGATATGCTCTTCGTCCAGTCCACGGTTACCACCGCGCGGCACATCTCAAAAAGCTACAAGGGGCTGGTTTTTTCTGAACTCTGCCAGTCCCTGCCGATACCGGTGGTCGTCGGCAACTGTGTCAGCTACCGTGCCTGTCTCGAGTTGATGAGGACGGGGATTGCCGGCGTTCTGGTAGGTGTCGGCCCCGGGGCAGCCTGTACCACCCGGGCCGTCCTTGGTATCGGTGTTCCGCAGGTAACCGCAACTATCGATTGTGCCGCGGCCAGAGACCAGTATTATCGTGAGTCGGGACGCTACGTGCCCATCATCACTGACGGTGGTTTCCGCAAAGGGGGCGACCTCTGTAAAGCCCTGGTCGCCGGCGCCGATGCCGTCATGCTGGGCTCTATTTTCGCCCAGGCGAAAGAAGCCCCCGGCATGGGCTATCACTGGGGAATGGCCAATCCTCACCCGGCGTTACCGAGGGGGACCCGGATAAAAGTCGGCAGCACCGGTACGCTGGAGCAGATACTATTCGGGCCGGCTTCGGTGACTGATGGCAGCCAGAACCTGGTCGGGGCTATCCGCACCGCCATGGGCGTCTGTGGCGCCACCACCATCCAGGAAATGCACGCCGTGGAAATGATAATCGCCCCGGCGATTGTTACCGAGGGCAAGTCCTGGCAGATAGCCCAGTCCGGTTCTTGAGGGGGCGTGGACTGACCGGACGCTGAAGCTATTCCTCTTCTTCTATCTCTTCTTCTTCGATTTCGCCGCTCGTCTCTGCGCGCGGGTGGGGAACCAATGCCCCTATCTCCCCCCGCTGCCGGGGTGGAAAAGCCGTCCGGTCGATTATTCCCCGGAGTTCTTTTATCCTCCCCGTCGCCACCACGCCCGCTATCCCTGCGTTCCAGAGGGCCTGAAGTTCGCTGGTACCTGCCTCCAGGGCGATCGGTACTAACAGCGGTTTTCTCAACAGCTCGGCAAGGCGCGTATACCGCATCAGGTGGCGCCAGGTGAGCGCGGGTTCGATTCCCTCTTCGTCGGTGGCCAGTACCGCGTCTATCGGCAGCTCGTTGATGGCTCTCACCAGGCCCTCGCTCAATGAAGATTCCACTTCCAGTATCCGGCCGGTGCTGTCTGCCTCGGGCATGTGAAGTGCCGCGTCGGACGGGAAGACTATGAAGTCGGCGCCTCCCTTCAGCACCATCTTTACGATTTCCTCGGGGCTGTCTTCCAGTCGCCAGCCCCAGGGTATATCGACTATCGCTTCGGCGACCATTTTCATCGTTTTGGCATCGGCCTTCGGCAGGTTGATAAGCAATCCATCGGCGCCGTCGGTATCTTCGACCAGTTGATTGGCATTACCGACCTTGCTGGCGCGGGCGAGCAGATGTATTTTTAAGTTCGTGGTCGCTGTTCGTGTCACCTGGAATCCCAGGGACCGGGACGTCCCTTTCGTTGTCTGGTTTAGCCGGTCAATCAGCTTGCTCATTCCGCTCTCCATATTATCCGGGATATCATTTTACGGCCCGTCGATGCTGCCAGTACAGTATAGCACAAGGGCGTAGCTGGCGCCTGTCTGGATTTTTATGAAGTTTAAATGCCATTTTTATGGGTAATTAATCCCGCAGGTTTATGATGAATATAGGCAGAAATAAAAACGGTAGATCGGGGAAAGAAGTGGCGATGATTGCCATCATAATCAGGCTGGATAGTGATGCCGTAATGGTGTTTGATGCTGCCGGAGAACAAGTGTCGAGGTACCAGGGCCAGTACGGGGATGTGAAAGAGGCGATTCTTCGTGATGCTCCCCGGGACGCTGTTTTTGCTGATTGGTCTGGCTATGCTCCGCAGACTCTGCCGGTTCCACGGCAGGAGTGGTAGGCAAATGCTACGGTATGAGAAGATGGCCGATATGCTGACCACGGGTGAGGTTGCTTACCTGCTCGACGTGCATGCCAGTACGGTGAGACGCTGGAGTAATCGGGGCTTGCTTAAAGCCTATCGTGTCGGACCCCGCGGCGAACGGAGGTTCCGGCGGGACGATATCGCCGTGTTTTTCTTGGAACGGGCCGTCCGCCGCTATACCGGGCAGAAATAGCCACCCCTCCCCAGTAAAGAAAACCAGGGAGATCGGCTGTTCTAACGTCCCCCATGGCTTTTGTCTGGTCAGTTTTTTACTTACCTTGTTCTGGACTTGGTTTCGTCTCCAATGACCTTGAATACCGTTTTATTTCCGTTTGAAGACGGGCGGCGGAGGTTACCCGGGTGGGGGCGGCTCCGAATCGCCGTTTTCGCTGACCCTCTTCTTCGCCGCCGCTTCCATTCTGGCTAGGCATTCCCGGCACAGACCGTGGGAAACCCCTTTCTCCCCTCGGCCGTCTTTCTTCCCCAGTGACTTGCCGCACCAGGCGCACACGATTTTCATTCTTCGCCCCTTTGGTCTTTTTCGAAGTTATTTTGCTACCTTTTCTATCTTAAACCGCCGATGATTAAAACCACATAAAAAACCCGTTGGGATTTCATAAATAATCAGCGGGCTTCTGGGAAGAACGGTCTCTTCTATCGTTGGGTGCGTCCTGCCCCGACACCGATCGCTATTGCCTGAGGTAGCGGTATTTCGACACTGACACGTGATTGGGCCAGTACGAAAAGACTATTGACATAAATAGTGCCTAAATAATACAATTAGCATATATAATTGCAGCCGTGTTTTAACGGATATGAGGAGCACGCCGGCGTTGTTGTCATCTTACTTACCGGGATTGCTTCTGAAATTAGTGTCAGGTATGGAATAGTGATATGAAGTCCGTCATCGTCAAAAGAAAAATAATACTGCTCGCTATCACTCTCGGTTTGTTGTTCTGGTTTCTTGATTCGGTTGGAGATGCTTTTCTGTTCCGGGAAGGGACTCTAACCCAGGCCGTGTTCTCCCCGGGGCCTGTTGAAACGTACATGCGTTTGCTGGTTATTGCTTTCCTGATAGGCTTCGGTGTCTATACTCAACTATCCGTTAACCGGCGCCTGCGGATGGAGACCGCTTTGCGGCAGTCAGAGCAGAGATATCGTACTCTCCTCGAGTTGAACGCCGAAGTCGGTGAAGCGGTGGTTATGTTGCAAAATACCGGTAAAGGAAATGCCATCCATACTTTCGTTAGCGATGCGTGGCCACATATCACCGGCTACTCAAGGGAGGAGCTACTTGGTATGTCATGGTTTGACCTTCTCCAGCCCGGATATCGGGAGACTGTCATGGAAAGATACCGGAGAAGAATAGACGGCGAAACTATCCCGGGACTATTTGAGTTTTTCATTGTCCGTAAGGATGGTACTGAAGTTCCCATCGAGATTATCGCCGGCCAGACAGTATACCGTGGGGAATTTGCCCTTGTTGTTTACGCCAGAGGTATCACCGAGCGCAAGCGGGCCGAAGCTGAGTTGCGGGCTAGCGAGGAGAAATTCCGTTCCGTGACCGAGACCGCCGCTGACGCCATTATCTCCACGGACATTCATGGGGAAATAGTTCAATGGAACTACGCCGCCGAGAATATTTTCGGCTACCTGGCGGACGAAATGTTGGGCAGGTCCCTTACCACGCTCATACCAGAGCGGTTTCGACAGCGATATCTTGAGCTAGTGCACCCGGTGATTTCCGGGGAAACCTATCAGACTCCGGGAAAGACGATTCAGGTGACTGGATTAAGAAAAGACGGCAGCGAGTTTCCCGCCGAGCTTTCTCTGTCGTTCTGGACGACCGGTGAGGAAATATTCTTTACTTCTATCATTGCCGATATTACCGAGCGCTGGCTCCGGGAAAGTGAGCTCCAGGAAAAGACCCGGCAGCTCATCGAAGCCAGTAATGCCAAGTCCGAGTTCTTGGCTCACATGTCCCACGAACTGCGCACTCCCCTTAATGTCATCATCGGTTTCTCCGAGTTGCTGGCGGACGAAGTACCCGGTAAAGTCAACCGGGAACAGAAGCAGTGCCTCAGTGAGATCATGAACAGCGGTCATAACCTGCTCGGCTTGATTAACGATATCCTCGACCTGTCCCGGATTGAGTCGGGCAAGATGGAACTCAAGTTGAGAAACGTCTCTCTGTTCGCCATTATCGAATCGTTGAAAAGTGAATTGATGCCCATACTGGCTCAAAAAAAGCAGGACCTTGCGATTGAGGTAGCTACAGAACTTCCCTTTGTCCGCGCCGATAAAGCCAGGGTAAAGCAGTTGCTCACCAATCTGCTGAGTAACTCTATTAAATTTACCCCTGATGGCGGCCGGCTTTGCGTCGAAGCGGTCCTGGAGAACAATCATTGTCGGATCAGTGTTATCGATAATGGTATTGGTATCAGGAAAAAAGACCGGGTAAAAATCTTTGATTCCTTTTATCAGGTGAAAAGTTCGTCGGCTGGCAGCACCGGTGGCACCGGACTCGGACTCGCTATCGCCCGGCAGATAGTAGAGATGCACGGAGGGCGCATCTGGGTAGAAAGCAACCCCGGGGCCGGTAGTCGGTTTAGCTTTACTTTACCCCTGGCTCACGCCAGACGGAACTTCCCTGGAGGGAAATAGCCATGCGGGAAAAAACGGCATCGGCAGCAAAGATACTGGTCGTTGATGATGACCCGTCCCTGGTCAGCCTTATCCGCTGGATTCTTAACGGGAAAGGCTACGAGGTGCTCCAGGCCGGGAACGGGCAGGAAGCGCTGCGGATACTGTTCGATCAGAAGCCGGACTTGGTGCTCCTTGACGTCGTTATGCCCGGCATGAACGGCTGGCAGACCTGCAGTCGTATTCGTGAAGTCTCGGATATACCCGTCATCATGCTTACCGGTGAGCATAAAAGCGAGGACGATATCGTCCGTGGCCTCGATTACGGAGCGGATGGCTATCTCATCAAGCCGGTTAGGAACCGAGAGCTGGTCGCTACCGTGCGGGCCGTGTTGCGCCGCGCTGAACTGCCTTCCAATCTGGAAAAGAAAAGGGACATCGGCTTCAGTGACGGCTTTCTTTCCATTGATATTGACACCCGGCAGGTCAGGATTAACGGCGAGCGGGTCAAGTTGACACCGATTGAGTTTCGTCTCCTGGCGCTGCTCGTGAAAAATACCGGTCAAATTCTTACCCACCCGCAGCTGCTGGAAAAAGTCTGGGGCTGGGAATACGTCGATGATATCGATTATGTTCGTATTTATATTTCGCACCTGCGCCGTAAGATTGAGCCTGTTCCCACCCAGCCTCGCTACGTTATCACTGAACCCGGGGTCGGCTATTATTTTCAGAAGCCGGTTTGATGACACGGCTTGCCGCACGGTGGCTCTCGGAGAGCCGTGATAAATGCTTCTCCCCGTTGCTCAATTTTACGGAAACTGATATAATCCTCTGCAAATGGCAGTCCAGGAAGAGCTTATAAAATCAATCGTTTACTTTTCCCACCTCGGCCCGGACGAACTTACCTCCGTTCAGAGGTTTGTTTTCGAAAAGACGGTGGAAAGGGGCGGTATTATCCTTTTTGAAGGTGAACCGGCCGAAGTACTCTATTTTGTTATTTCCGGGGTAGTCAAAATATACAAGACTTCGACTGACGGCAAGGAGCAGATTCTTCATCTCATTCGAGCCGGCGAGTCTTTCAATGACGTTCCCGTTTTTAATGGCGGTGCCAACCTGGCCACCGCCGAAGCGATGGGACCCGTGGTCCTCTATGGAATTAAAAAGACCGCTCTTGCCACCATCCTCAAAGACTGCCCGCAGGTGTCCCTGAATATCCTCCGGGTGCTTTCGGAAAAGATGACTCGTCTGGTGATGCTGGTCGAAGATTTGTCCTTCCGTCACGTGACCGGTCGGGTGGCCCGGATACTCCTGGAGTACACCGGAGACGGTGGTGCCCAGCGCCCTCGTCTCACCCAGCAAGAGATGGCGGCCATGGCCGGTACCGTCCGGGAAGTGATTGGCCGTGCCCTCAAATCTCTGGAGAAAGATGGCTCGGTCAGAATCGAGCGCCACCGCATCATAATTACGGACAAGCAATCGCTACAGGAAACGGCTGGATTAGCCGGGTGAGATAAAAGTCGCAGACAAACGGAGGGGATAAATTTAATATGTCTACGGATGGAGACAGAATAGTGATGGTTGAAATGCCGGGAATCGACCCGGAAAAATGCAACGGGTGTGGTTTGTGTGTTGATGTCTGTCGTTGTCACGCGGTGGTAATGGTCGGCAACCGGGTAACGATAATCAATACAAAATTATGCGGCTGGTGTGCCCTCTGTGAGATGGTCTGTCCCACCGATGCTATCCGTTGTGCCTATGAAATCGTTGTCGAGGAACGCTCGGGAAAAAAATGAGTAACTTTTCCTCATCCCCGGTTTACGGGTTGTCCCCGGCCTCATTTTAGTCATTGAAGTGATAAATGACATTAATTATCCGTGCTAAACTCTATTGGCAAAAAGGTTACAGGCGTATTATATTGTGGAAAATATGACAAAAGACCAAATAATGCTATTTGATAATGGGATAAAAGTCACATACAGAAACGTTCGGCTCAGCTAAAATAATACCGAATTCTATGGCGGGGGTGCCATGATGAATAATAAAGTTAAAGAGAAAATGGAATTGCGCCAAGCGGCCAACGGCTGCCTTCACCACTGGCTCATTGAAGGTGCCCGGGGCACTACCAGCCGTGGTACCTGCAAGTACTGCGGCGAAGAGAGGCTCTTTTATAATTCCTGGACGGATTTTAATGCCATGAAACGCAGCGTCAGCTCTATCGTGATTGACGAACTGTTTGGTACCGAACCGGAGCCTGAGCCGGAAAAACGGGTACTGGAGAAGGCCCATGCCAGTGTATGAGTATTCATGCGACGAATGCTCGCTACGATTTGAATTAAGACAACGCCTGGTGGATGAGGCCGAATATACCTGTCCGGAGTGCCGGGGAAGGACCCGACGGGTTTTTTCTCCGGTATCCGTCGTTTTCAAGGGTGCCGGCTTTTACTGCACGGATAGTAGCAAAGGAGGCGCCGCTCCTACCTGAGGGTAATCCCCTTAAGTTACGGCGTAACTTTTAGCTGTCTAGGGTACTTGTTTTTCTCTCGCCTGCCTTTTTTGTCTCGCTTTGCGTTGTGCCTATGGTTTCAGATTACCTACTATCGAATACAGGATATCGAGCGCCTTGTCCACCTCTTCCCGGGTAATTATCAGCGGCGGGCAGAAAGCAATCCGGTCGCCGGGAGTGGTGCCGATATCGGATACTCTCAGGTAAATCCCTTTCTCCAGCCCTTCATCCTGGATTCGCTGCGTGATGTTCAGCTTCAGGTCAAATGGCTTCCTGGTCTTTTTGTCGGCTACGATTTCGATGCCTATCATCAGCCCGAGCCCGCTCACTTCTCCCACACAGGGCAGGGGCAAAAATTCCTTCTTCAGCCGTTCCATGGCGTACTTACCCATCTCGGCGGCATTTTCCACCACTTTGTCGCGCAGGTAAATCTCGATCGCCTTGATTGATGCCGCCGCGGAAGCCGGGTGTCCGGCGAAGGTATAAGAAGTCAGCCCCCGACCGATTAACGCCTGCCATATCTCGGCGCTGAAAGCTACCGCTCCGAAGGGCATGTAGGCGCCGGTGATGCCTTTCGACATGATAATAATATCCGGCCTGATGTTCCAGTGCTCCACGGTGAACATCTTACCCGTCCGGCCGAAACCGCACATCACCTCGTCGGCGATACACAGCACGTCGTGCTTACGGCAGATTTCCCGGACTATCGGCCAGTACTCCGGAGGCGGCGCGATCATGCCCGATGCCCCCATCTCCGGCTCGGCGATGAAAGCGGCGATGTTGTTGGCGCCCTCTTTTTCAATTACTTCATTGAGATACCGGGCGCAGTTGATATCGCAGCCCGGGTATTTCAGGCCGAACATGCAGCGATAGCAGTAATATGATGGTATGTGGATAAAGCCCGGCATTACCGGCGTAACTCCCCTCGTCAGTCCGCCCCGCCCCATACCGGTCGCCCCCAGCCCGCCGCCGGTGGTGCCGTGGTACGAGTCATAAAGGGCAATTATCTTGTACTTGCCGGTGCCTTTGGCGCTTGAGTACAGCCTTGACATCCGTATGGCCAGTTCCACTGCCCCGGAACCGCTGGTGGTAAAGTTGAAGTGGTCCAGGCCCGGCGGGACTATTCCGCTCAGCTTCCGGGCGCATTCCACCGTCGCGTCATTAGTAAACCCGAAAAAGAGCATGCCGAAAGGCAGTTTCTCCAACTCGTCCCTGATGGCGTTGATGATTTCCTGCTGGCTGTATCCCAGGTTAACGCAGATTAGCTGGGAGCCGCTATCAATGTATGTTGTTCCTTCCGTGTCCTGCAGGTATATCCCGTACCCTTTTTCCAGTACGATGCCGTTGTTCCCTCCGATTGCCCATCGGCTGCCCACGATATGCTCACGGTCATATTTCAACAATTTTTCGGTGCGTCGGCTGGTCATTTCCCTCCTTTATTCCGGTACGTACCGCATCACGGGTTACCCGGCGTAATTACCTGCGGTATTTTCCCGGTGTAAACAGACTCGGCACTGGATACTTTAAGCCGTTTACCCCCCCTTTGTCAATGCCCGGTGGGGCAGTATTGGGCACTTGTCTGCGCTACCGCTGGTTCGGCTTATCGTTATCTATAGCGTGTAAATCGGTGCGCCCCCTGTTGTATAATGATGGGGTGGTTTGGGTGGGCGTTCCGGCCGCCCTGCCGCCGCGTACTCACTGGTGAAGGAGGGTTATCAGATGGACTGGGGAATGGCAAACCGCATGGCGCAGTTGATTCAACCGGATGGGCATGCCCTGTTTTTACCGGTCGACCACGGGTACTTCCAGGGGCCTACCCGCAAGCTGGAAGAACCCCGGCAGACCCTTGCCCCCCTCCTGCCCTATGCCGATGCCGTCTTTGTTACCCGGGGTGTACTGCGTGCCTGCCTGGACCCCGTTGGCGCCAAACCGGTCATTCTCCGTGTCTCCGGCGGTACCAGCATGGTCGGTAAAGACCTGGCCAATGAAGGGATTACCACTTCTATGGAAGAAGCCGTTCGGCTCAACGCGGCGGCGGTGGGCATCTCCGTTTTTGTCGGCAGCGACTACGAAAAAGAGACGTTGCTGAATCTGGGTAAACTCGTCAATGAAGGGGAACGGCACGGAATACCGGTCATGGCGGTTACCGCCGTCGGCAAAGAGCTGGAAAAGCGGGATGCTCGCTATCTCGCCCTCGCCTGCCGCATCGCTGCCGAGCTTGGGGCGCGTGTCGTCAAGACTTATTGGTGTGAAGACTTTGAAAAAGTGACCCGGGGCTGCCCCGTGCCGGTGATTATGGCCGGCGGCCCCCAGGTCGATACCGCCCTCGATGTGCTTGAATTTGTCGATGACGGGATGCGTAAAGGTGCTATCGGCGTCAATTTGGGACGTAATATCTGGCAAAACGATTTCCCGGTGCCCATGATTAAGGCGATACGCGCCGTGGTTCATGGTAACGCCACCGCTCAAGAAGCGCACGAGCTTTTCACCAGTGAAAAGGAGAAGGAGACAAAAAGCAATTGACCGCGGCCGGAAAAACCATGCGTGTCGCCGTCTGGTATAACAACCGGGACGTGCGTATCGAGGAGCGGCCGGTACCTCGCATCGGCCCCGGAGAGCTGCTCGTCCGCGTCGACGCCAGCGGTATCTGCGGCAGCGACGCTATGGAGTGGTATCGTATCGACCGCGCCCCGCTGGTGCTGGGCCACGAAATCGGCGGGCAGGTGGTTGAAATCGGCGACGGTGTCGAGCGCTTTCGGGTCGGCGACCGTGTTTCCGCCGCCCACCACGTCCCCTGCAATACCTGTTACTACTGTCTCCGCGGCCACCACACCCTCTGCGAGACCCTGCGCCGGACTAATTTCGACCCCGGTGGTTTCGCCGAGTATATCCGTCTTCCGGCTATTAATGTCGACCGCGGTGTCTTCCTGTTGCCTGATGAAATGTCGGCCGAAGAAGCCACTTTTATCGAACCGCTGGCCTGCGTCCTGCGCGGCCAGAGAATAGCCGGCTTGCGCTCGGGAGACAGCGTCCTCGTTATCGGCAGCGGCATCGCCGGCCTGCTTCATATCTTGCTCGCCCGCGCCCTCGGGGCGCGCCGGGTCATGGCGACCGACATCAATCAGTTCCGACTCGACACCGCCCGGGAATTAGGTGCGGATACCGTCATCCCTGCCGAAGAAAACCTGCCTGACCGTATCCGCCAGAGCAATCAGGGACGCCTGGCCGACCTGGTCATCGTCTGCACCGGCGCCACCCCGGCGGCTCTTCAGGCTTTAGCGTCGGTGGAACCCGGCGGCACTGTTTTGCTCTTTGCTCCCACTGACCCCGCCGTAACCCTTCCCCTGTCCCTGCATCAGCTTTTCTGGCGCACCGACGTTACCGTCACTTCTTCCTACGCCAACAGCCCCGCCGACTTTCAGACGGCGCTCGATTTGATTCGTGCCGGCAGTGTCCTGGTACCGCCCATGATTACCCACCGGCTCGGCCTCTCGCAGACAGGGCTTGGTTTCCAGCTCGTCGCCGGCGCGCAGGACTCTATCAAGGTGATTATCGAGCCCCAGCGTTAAGCGGAAAACCTTACCCGCTCAGCCAGATTTTGTTTCCCCAATTGGGCTGAATCCCCTGAGGCGCGGCGGGGTATCAGTCTGGTTCATATCCGGGGTCATTTTTAGTTCAAATGTGACCTTGGTCATATCATCCGGCCGTTAGCCGCCTTAGAATAAATTTAACAAGGTATATGATTCCATTTTGTGCCACGGATAAGGAGGGTGCGGTGATGTTTAGTTTGAAAAGCTTGGGACGTAAAAAGAAAACGGCTAAAGCTATCTGGAAGAATACCGTGCTGGCCGAGAGCGATAAAATTCAGATATTAGAGGGCAACGTTAATTTCCCTATGGAGTCGGTCAACTGGGAGTATCTAAAACCGGCTAGCCTGCGTCACACCTGCCCCTGGAAGGGTAAAATAGCTTATTTCGATATTGTCGTCGATGGTAAGGTAAATAAAAATGCGGCCTGGACTTATCCAGACCCCCTGGCGCCAGCCCGGTATGTTAAGGATTATGTGGCCTTCGGCACTTTGCCGCTCGGGGGGACGGTAAAAGTAGAGAGCTAGGCACACCCGCCTAATCCGGTCTTAACCGCCCCGGCGCCTTCCTTTACTCGCCGTGACCGATGTTATTTCATCTCACTTCTTCTTATCTTCGCCGCCTTTTTCTCTCCCGGATTGATTGCGCCCTGAGTTTATTGACATTCACCTCAGGAACACTTAAAATCTCTGGAGACTAAATTACGACCCAAAACCGGTAAAGGAGAAAGGTATAAATGGCTCAGATGACCAGCCAGCAGATTGAGAAGAACGCCGTAACGATGGTGGCTGCCCTGATGGCGGCCGGTTCGCGCACCGCACCAAAGACGCGAGGGATTGACAGTACCGCCAGCTTGTTCCTGGAGGGTGATGATTTGGAAAAACTCGCTCTGGCTATGGAGCGGAAAGCCGATATTAAACCGGACTACCTGGCCACTTTTAGAAGAGACGCCAAGAACGTCAGGAAATCCGCCTGCGTCCTGCTCATTGGTGTTACCGGGGAGCCTAAGAAAATCGAACAGCCACTGGATTGTGGTGCCTGCGGCTATGCCAGCTGTGAGCATCTGGCCAAGGCAAGAAAGAAAATGCCGCCCCGGGATTTTGGCGGCCCCGTTTGCATGTTTCAGGCGATGGATTTGGGTATCGCTCTGGGTTCGGCGGTTAAACTGGCTGCCGACCTTTGTATCGATAATCGAATCATGTACACCATCGGGGCGGCCGCCAAAGACCTGGGATTACTGGATTCTGATGTCATTATGGGCATCCCGCTGTCGATAAGTGGCAAAAGCCCGTACTTCGACCGCGGGTAACTCTGGTACACTATCTGATTGCCGGACATATCAATTCCAGTCAGGTTGATTACCTTGCCACTGATGCCACGACTTCAGGGTATTGACAATCAACCGGATAGGACTATAATTGAGTCGCTGAATATGACTTGTCTTTACCGCATATTGGTATAGAGGCATGGTGATGAAAAAGCGGTGCTGGTGACCGCTTAATGATATGGCGGTGGCCGGCGCCCTTTTTGGTTTGAGCTATACGATTGCTGGCGTAATTATAACCTTGACTAAGGAGAATGAGGTAGAAATTACATCCTGCCAGGTGGCCGAGTAAGAACTGTCCAGGATAAAGAATGACGGACGAATCTGAAATTGCCGGGCCGGTTAGCCCGGAAATAGAGCGAGAAGCAGCACAGAGGGCAAGCTACAGAGCTAAAGCGGCCAGGTGGGACCTTGACGTGGCCGTATTCTTTTTTGCCATTTTGACTATTGTCATAATCTTATTGTTTCAAGGGATTGGCTATGAGATTGTAGCCACAGTTGCCGGGCTTGGATTAGCCCTGGGCTGGCTCATGGGATGGAGAAAGGGGAAGCAACAATACGAGAGTTTCTATCAGGAAGAGCTGACAGAGTTGCAGCGAGAATTAGAGAGGAAGAAAAAGCCGGAGGAGGCAATGATAGAGGAAACGATAGATAAGAAAGTTCGGGAAGCAATGCGCCAGAGGTGGGAGAAGTGGCGATAGTGATTTGGGCTATTGACAATCAGCAAAATAGGACTATAATTCAGGTCACTCGATATGAAATAACCTTAAAAAATAAATAAAGACGGTGGTTGGGTATGATGGGCATGAAGCGATGGGCACTAGCAAAATCGCTGCGTAATACGTGGTGGCTGGTGCCCATTTACTTTTTATAGGTCCCAAATAAAAGAATAGATGTGGGAAGAAATGCCAGAAATCAAAATACCAGAATAAATAAAGGAGGAAAATCATGGCCAAGGATCTTACTGTTATTTTAGAAGACCGCCCGGGTACGCTAGCTGACATAGGCGAGGCCCTGGGCAAGGCCGGCATCAACATTGATGGGTGTTGTGGGTTTCCCAGCGAAGGCAAGGGAGTTATACACATTCTGGTAGAGGACGTTGGTGCCGCACGGCGAGAGATCCAACAGGCTGGCCTTGAGGTGCGTGGCGAGCGTGAAGTCCTGGTCCTGGAAGTGGAGAACCGCCCGGGGGTATTCGGGGAGGTTACCCGCCGCATCGCCAGGGCGGGGGTTAATATCGACCTGATTTATGTAGCTGCGAATACCCGGCTGGTTATCGGTGCCGATGACCTGGACAGGGCTCGTGCTGCCGTATAGCACGGCCATTTAGGCGGCCGGCGCCCTTTTTATTCAATTAGGAGGCGTAACGTGAAAAAACAAAGGTTCCTGGTTGTAACGGCTATCTTATTGGTGCCGTGGCTTCTGGCTGGTTGTGGTATAGCTCAAGAAATGTATGACGCTGTGATAGCTGAGAGAGATGATTTGTCGGCGAAGCTCCAGTCAATTCAAAGTGAACTAGACGCTACCAAATTAAAACTTCAATCAATCCAAAGC
>JACZSH010000095.1 GCA_022574315.1 Chloroflexota bacterium
TAATTTACTCCTCAGCTAAAGGTCGGGGCGGTGCGAAACGATATATTCCCGGGTCTCGATATTTTGCTCGAAGAGAGCGGTCAACTGTAAGGTTAACGAGGGTGTAACGTAACTAACCCGGCTGGTGCGGGACGGGTCGGCCGGGTCATAGTAAATATGTTGCGCAATCAGGGTCTGCTCGCCGGCACCGTCACTGCTCCAGTGGCGCCGTTTGAGCGTGCCGACGCCGTCATTCAAGCCTTCAAAATAATAGGTGACGGTATGATAGGTCGGCTCACCATTATCGTCCCATATCGTCCAGCCGAGGACTAAAAAGTCAGGTAGCGTCAGATTATCGGCGGAGACGCTTAAGGCCATCCGTGCGTCACGGCTAATCCAATACCCGGCGTTCTGCACCTGGCGTACCACCGTCAGATGGTCGTTGTTACGTTCGGTACCTTTTAATACCTGGAAGGTGGTCATGGCGGCGGCACTGCCGACCAGGGCGATAATGCCGAGGGCAACTATCAATTCAATAAAGGTAAAGCCTTTTTCGTCCCGTTTCATCGGTCCACCTTGTAGCCTTCCAGTAATATAATACCCCGTCCGGAGCGCTGAATGGTGACGGTGAGCTTCTGAATGCCGTCATCGGGAGCGTGGAGGGGCTGGGCGGCAATCGATGCCGAGTAATTAAGGTAGTCTTTGTGAGCGGGAATCGGGGCGGCGGGATAAGAGGTCGCCTCATACACGTAGCCGGTATTTCTGGCCCACTCCATCTGGCTCTGGGCGAGGCTTTCGGCGGTGGTGTGTTCGTCGGCGATGAAAGTTGCCCGGGAAATGGTGGCCAGGCCACTGAGGAAAGTAACCGAGATGGCGCCCAGGATAGCGAGGGCGACCACCGTTTCCATCAGGGAAACACCCGCTTCGCGGCGGGTAAACAGTTTCAGGCGGCGCATTAAGGGCATGGTTTTCTCCAGTACCTCAAAGTTTAGAAATCCTGTCCGTACATCGAGTACATTGCCGAGGTCAGCGAGAAGGCGATGAGGCCGATTACCAGGCCGATAATCAGGGTCATGGCCGGCTGAATGAGCGTAATGAGACGGCGGGTCTTGTCTTCGGCTTCCGCCTCGTAACTGCGGGCCACCGCCAGCAGGGTAGTGTCCAGGTTACCGGTTTCCTCGCCGACCCGGACCATCTGCACCATCATGGGCAGGAAGAGTTTATTCTTGGACATCGACCCGGAGAGTCCTTCCCCTTTGACCATGCCCTGCTGGACGTCAGCCAGCGCCTGGGAGAGTACCCGGTTGCGACTGCCACGGGCAATCAGGGAGACGATCTCGGTCAGGGGCAGACCGGCGTGGAATAAAAGGGACATGCTGCGGCAGAAGCGGGCCAGTTCGTTGAGGTGGGTCAACTGGCCGACGAGGGGCAGCTTGAGCAGAATCTTGTCCCAGCGGTAACGGCCAGCCTGGGTCCGGAAGTAAACCGCCAGGCCACCGGTGATAGCGGCGGCGGCCAGTAAGATGTAAGCTATGTTATTTTGAATCTGGTTGGCGGTATTGATGAGCAGGCGGGTGGCCAGCGGTAATTCGACGCCGAGAGATTGATAGAGTTTGCCGAAGGAGGGCAGGACAAAGGTGACCAGCACGCCGATGACGGCCACGGTGACGAAAGCCGTAATGACCGGAAAGAGGAGGGCGTTCTTGGTCTCCTTGCTGGTGGCGAGCTCTTTTTCCATGTAATCGGCGACGTGGTTCAGCACCGTCTCGAGGTCACCGCTCTGTTCACCCACGCCGAGCAGACGACAATAAATAGGCGGGAAGACGGCCGCATGTTTGGCGAGGGCGGCGGAGAGCTGGCTGCCGCTGCGCAGGTCGGCGATGACGTCACCGAGGACGTTCTTCAGGGCGCGGTTAACCGTCTGGAGACGGAGCAGCTCCAGGGCGGCGATAATATCGATGCCGGATTCAAGCAGCATCGCCATCTGGCGGTAGAAGAGGATTATCTCGTTGGGCTTGACGCGAAAAAGACCCGCCGTCAGCTTGTCGAGGTTGAGAAAGGGGACGAAAAGCTTGAGGTTAACCGCCCGGTAACCGGCGTAGCCGAGGAGCTCCGTGGCGGCTTCTTCGCTGGCGGCGGATAGTTTGCCTTTAACAATCTGGCCGCTCTCGTTATAGGCCACATATTGATAGGTCATTTTATTTCTCCCTGGAGTTTGCCGGGATAATGAGCCAAGACCGGCGGCTATTCTACGGAGTAGGCATTACGCAGGACTTCAGCCGGGGTCGTTTCATTGGCCTTCACTTTCAGCATGGCGTTTCTAAGCAAAGATATCATACCTTCTTTCACTGCCTGGCGACGCAGTTGAGCGGCGGTGCTGCCGTTCAATAACATCATCCGTAACTCGTCACTCATCCGTAGAATTTCAAAGATTCCGGTGCGTCCCTGGTAGCCAGTCTCGCCGCAGGATTTACAGCCGCTGCCGGAGAGGAAGTCGCTTCTATCCTCGCCGATTTCCCGGCTGAAGGCAATCTTCTCCACCAGGGGCACGCTGCCCAGCCGGGCGCATTCAGGACAGACCTTTCGTACCATCCGCTGGGCGACCACGCCGATAAGCGCCGCCGAAACCAGGAACGGCTCAACGCCTAAATCGAGCAGGCGGGAGACCACGCTGACGGCGTCATTGGCGTGGATGGAAGACAGGACCAGGTGGCCGGTGAGCGCCGACTGGATGGCAATCCGGGCGGTTTCCGCATCCCGTATCTCACCGATGAGTATCACGTCAGGGTCGAGCCGCAGGATGGAGCGGAGTCCGCTGGCGAAGGTAAGGCCGGAGCGGGGATTTACCTGAATCTGGTTTATGTGGTTGAACCGGTATTCTACCGGGTCTTCGATGGTGATGATATTGCGTCCGGTGAGGTCCAGGCAGTTTACGGAAGCGTAAAGGGTGGTGGTTTTGCCGGCACCGGTGGGGCCGCTGGCCAGTATCATGCCGTAAGGAACCTTGAGCATTTCCTCGTACAGGGTCAGGCTTTCCGGGAGGAAGCCGAGTTCAGCGAGGGACATGACCGCCTTGGATTTATCGAGGAGGCGCAATACGGCCATCTCACCATAGACGGTGGCGATGGTGCCGACGCGGATATCAATCGCCGGGCGGCCGCGGGTCTTGATGGAAAACTGGCCGTCCTGGGGGCGATGACGGTCGGCGATATTCATGTTGGCCAGGACTTTGATGCGGGAGATGAGGGGGATGGCCGTCATCAGGGGCAGGGTGAGCATATCGTGCAGAGTGCCGTCGACACGGCAGCGTACCAGCAGCGTATCTTCCCGGGGCTGGAGGTGGATATCCGAGGCCCGGGCCTTGACTGCCTCGTCGATGATAAGGGTGAGGGCGCGGACGACGGGGGCGTCCGTAACCGTGTCCAGCCTGGCCGGCGCTCCAGAGGTATCTTCGGGTACGGTAATACTGGAGAGCTGCTTTTCTATCTCGTCGTAGGACTGATAGTTGAAATCGATTGCCTCCTCTATTTCCCGGGCGGTAGCCGGTTCCGGTTCGATACGCATCTGGCTGCGGGAGGCGAGGGCTTCCAGGGCCAGGATGTCAGCCGGGTTGGCCATGGCTACGTGGAGGGCGTTATCGTCCAGCTCAATGGGTATGGCGGTGAATTTCCGCGCCATTGACTCCGGAATGAGCTGCAGCGCTTCCGGGTGTATCAGGTGTTTGCGCAATTTAGGCCGAGATTCTTCCAAGGATGGATCTGACATTTTTCGTCATACTCCTTTAGTACACGGGACATTTTCCCCATCAATATCATAAGCGCCGGCGCGCTGGCTGACAATAGCCCTTTGGTCATAGGTAATATGGGTATAACCGGGCAGACCGAAAGCGTTGACAACCGGGGGACGGGAGTTTTAACATAAACCAGCTAAACTTCCCCGGTAAGAGGAAGCGGCCGGTTCCGAGGAAAAAGGAGGTATCATGAGCCAGGTTAACGAACGGATAAGAACAGAAGTAGAGAGTATCTCTCTGGTGGATACCCACGAACACATCATGCCCGAGGCGGAACGCAACGAGTATGCGGTGGATTTCGGGTACCTTTTCGCTCATTACAACTCGAGTGATTTGGTCTCGGCGGGGATGCCGCCGCGCCTGATGGAGGCGGTACGCCTGCCGATGCATTACTACCGCCTGAGGCACATCAAACGTCTGAACCTGCACCGGTCTATCCCGGAGCCGGAACGGGAGGACATGAGCCTTGAAGAGAGATGGCAAGCCCTGGAGCCGTACTGGGAAGCGATACGAAACACGGCCTATGCCAAACAGACACTGATTGTTATCCGGGACCTGTTCGGCGACAAGTGCCCGGCGTGCAGGCCCGGCGTCGAAGACCTGAACCGGGGGACATATCTCCAGGTTTCGAAAGCGATTGCCGATTCGAGACGTCCCGGCTGGTACCGCTACGTAATGAAAGAAAAGGCGAATATCGCCGTGGCGGTTATCGATGCGCAGCTGACCGATGTCGACCGGGAGATATTCGCCCCGGTGATGCGCCTGGACCACTTCATCGGCGTGCGGTCAAGGGCAGACCTGGGTTTTCTGGAAAGTGAGGCGGGGACGGTGATACATTCCCTGGATGACCTGGTGCGGGCGATGCGGACGGTGCTGGAGAAATACGTGGCGGGCGGGGTGGTGGGCATCAAGAGCGGGCTGGCCTACGAGCGTACTCTGCAGTACGATAAAGTGACCCGGAGCGAAGCGGAGACGGTGTTCAACCGGATAGCGGGCCATCTGGGGGAGGGGCCGTCATGGCGGGAGGCGAAGCCGCTGCAGGACTACATGATGCACCAGATAATACGGGCAACCATCGAGGCGGGGCTGCCGATGCAGATACATACCGGTTTGCAGGAAGGGAACGAGAACATAATCACCAACGCCAACCCGACACTCCTGGTGAACCTTTTCGTGGAGTACCGCGAGGCAAAGTTCGACCTGTTCCACGGGGGATACCCGTACATTCACGAGTGGGCGACGCTGGCCAAGAACTTCGCCAACGTCTATGCGGATATGGCCTGGGTACATATCATCTCGCCGTCGATAGGCCGGAGCCTGCTGCACGAGCTAATCGAGACCGTGCCGGGCAACAAGATAATGGCTTTCGGGGGAGATGCGATCACCGTGGAGATGGCCTACGGGCACGCCCGGATGGCGCGGGAAGTGGTGGCGAGGGTCCTTGCCGAGAAAGTGGACGAGGGCTACCTGGCCGAGGATGAGGCTATCCGCCTGGCCGGGAAGATGCTGAGAGATAACCCGGCAGCCCTTTTCAGGCTGCCGGTATCGTCTTGAACCAGTTCGCTTGCCGGAGCCGGATTGAGGGCTAACCTTTTATCTGGTGATTGGCCATCTTTTCCAGGGCCTGGACGATGGCGGAATGGTCAAGGTCAATGTCCCCCTGGGCGGCCACGGAGTTAAACAGTTCCTGGGCGGTGGCGGTATTGGGCAGGCTGACACCCAGGGCGCGCGCCGACTGGAGGGCGAGATTGAGGTCTTTCTGGTGCAGCCGGATGCGGAAACCGGGGGTAAAGTTGCGTGCCAGCATACGCTCACCGT
>JACZSH010000011.1:0-20144 GCA_022574315.1 Chloroflexota bacterium
CAGTAGATAATTCATTGTCCTGAGGTTTTTGAAATTCTAACCTTAGATTAGTTTTATGGTAGGATATATCAAATTGCTGATTGATACCAGTCTTCCCATACCCTATTGACTCAAAACTTATTAAACCTATAGAAGTTAAATGGAGCACATTATCGAAGGTCAGCCCATGCTTCTTGAGTAACGATTGTGGTAGATCCAAGTCCTCAATGTAAACAAAAGGAATGAATATCCCATCGACTAAACAAGTGAAGTTACATAATGCGATAAATAATTCTGCGTCTGTTTTATCGAGAGACCCTAAGGAATTAATAGTCCGTTTCGAATAAGTACCTGGCGAATTCGACTCTCCTGCAAGTATTTTTGCCCATAAATTCTGCATGTCTTCGTCTGAAATAATACGACATTTATCAAAGAAGTTAGTTATCCAATCATCTTCAATGTCTTGGGGAGTAGAGGAGGCGTTCAGTTGCCCAATGGCTTTTTCTGTGATTGATTCAATGTTATCCTGCTTTTTCGATTCCTCCATGATAAATCGAGTAAGTGCTCGTTGTTGTAGCGCGGTGATTTTAATCTGAGCCTTGGCTTTAATAACTTCTGCGTCAGCCTCTGCATCTGCGACACGCCTAATTTGACGAGGCTTGAAGCCACCACCAATAGCAGCGGATATCTTTTGAATTAATACTGTCGCTGGCTCTGTAATTTTGCCGTCAATATTAATTAGGGAAAAACCATCTGACATAGTTAACCTTATTTCTATTTATTCGTTAGTAAATTGTAGCATTTCGCGAGAATATGTCAAGTAGAAAATGGCATTTTCACTATTGGCAATATCGGGTGTTTAAGAGGGGCTTCGCCCCTCTTTCTTTTCTTCCCCCTCTCCTTATCAAAGGAGAGGGGGATAAAGGGGGTGAGGTCACCTGATTCCCTCAATTCCAAAGCAGAAACGGGGGCGGGAGAAGGGGCGGCCAAACAGGACATTTGTTGACTTTTCCTACGGCGTAAGCTAGACTGAACGTAGGGTGGATATCAGAGTCCACCCGGCAATAAGTCTGAGTACTTTCTCCCAAAAAGACTCAGCTTTAATTATGCCAAACGCAAAACTCTAATCATGAAGATTGCAATCAGCGGGAAAGGTGGCGTAGGCAAGACTTTATTAGCATCTCTGCTCTCAAAACTATTTGCTAAGTCCGGCTACTCGGTCCTGGCAATAGATGCCGACCCCGATGCTAACATGGCCGCTACCCTCGGTTTCTCTCACCCGGAGAAAATAATCCCCATATCCGAAATGAAAGACCTGGTGGCCGAGAGAACGGGCGCGCAGCCGGGTCGAGCCGCCGTTTATTTCAAGCTGAACCCCAAGGTAGACGACCTGCCCGAAAAATACTGGCAGGAACTTGACGGCGTCAAGTTAATGGTGATGGGGCGGACGAAAAGGGGGGGCAGCGGCTGTTACTGCCCGGAAAGCGTGCTGCTGAAAGCCCTGATAAGCCACCTGCTGCTGGCCAGAGATGAGGTAATCATCATGGACATGGAGGCGGGGATAGAGCACCTGGGGAGAGCCACCGCCGGCGCCGTTGATAAGCTGATAATGGTGGTAGAGCCGGGCCGGCGCAGTCTGGAAACCGCCCGCACGATACAGGGACTGGCCGGGGACATCGGCCTGAAAAACGTGGCTCTGGTCGGCAACAAGATACGGGGCCAGTCAGACAGGGACTTTCTGTCTTCCAGCCTGCCGGACCTGGAGTTTATCGGCTTTATCCCTTACGACCAGGCGATAGTTGACGCTGACCTGGCCAGCCAACCCCTTCTCGACGCCAGCGCACCGGTGACCGGTGAGATAACGAATATCTTTCACCAACTGACGGCGGAGGCCAGTTGATCAATCACGGGAGATTAATACCGGCAAAATAACTACAGGAGGTTTTTGTGGCTTACGACGCAACCAAAATGAAGGACTGGCAGATTTCCGAAGCGGCCGAAGCGAATATGCCGACCTCGGAAGAGTGGCGGGAGAAACTGGGACTGGAGAAAGACGAAATACTCCCCTACGGGAGAATAGCCAAGCTGGACTTTCTCAAGATTATCGAGCGCCTCAAGGACAAACCGGACGGCAAGTACATTGAGGTCACCGCCATTACGCCCACTCCGCTAGGAGAAGGCAAGAGCACCACTTCCTGCGGCCTTATGGAGGGCCTGGGCAAGCGCGGAGTCAACGTGGGGGGCGCCCTCCGGCAGCCTTCGGGCGGCCCGACGATGAACATTAAAGGAACGGCCGCCGGCGGCGGCAACGCCCTGCTCATCCCCATGACCGAATTCTCCATGGGCCTCACCGGTGACATTAACGATATCATGAACGCCCATAACCTGGCCATGGTAGCCCTGACCGCCCGGATGCAGCACGAGCGCAATTACAACGACGAGCAGCTGGCCAGACTCACCGGGATGCGGCGACTTGACGTTAACCCGACCCGCGTGGAGATGGGCTGGATAATTGATTTCTGCGCCCAGAGCCTGCGCAACATCATCATCGGTCTCGGCGGCCGGCAGGACGGCTTTACCATGCAGTCCAAATTCGGTATCGCCGTAGGCTCCGAACTAATGGCAATTCTCTCCATCGTGACCGACCTGGCCGATTTACGGAAACGGCTGGGCGAAATTACGGTGGCTTATGATAAGGCAGGTAATCCCGTCACCACCAGTGACCTTGAGGTGGGCGGCGCGATGACCGCCTGGATGCGCAATACCATCAACCCCACCCTGATGTCCACCGCGGAGTACCAGCCCTGCATGGTCCATGCCGGACCTTTTGCCAATATCGCCGTGGGCCAGTCCTCCATCATTGCCGACCGAATCGGCCTGAAGATGTTCGATTACCACGTGACCGAGAGCGGTTTTGCCGCCGACATCGGTTTTGAAAAGTTCTGGAACGTCAAGTGCCGCTACAGCGGACTCAAGCCGCACGTATCAGTGCTCACCACCACTATCCGCGCCCTGAAGATGCACGGGGGCGGCCCCAAGGTGGTGGCCGGTCTCCCCCTGCCGGATGAATATACCAGGGAGAACGTCGGCCTGGTGGAAGCCGGCCTGCCCAACATGCTGCACCTTATCGGCGTCATCCGCCGGTCCGGTATCAACCCGGTGGTCTGCATCAACGCCTTCCTCACCGATACCGATGACGAGATTAACGTGATACGGAAAGCCGCCGAAGCCGCCGGTGCCCGCGTTGCCCTGTCCCGACACTGGGCGAAGGGTGGCGACGGCGCCCTGGAGCTGGCCGATGCCGTGATAGACGCCTGCGAAGACGAAAACGACTTCCAGTTCCTGTACCCGATCGAAATGAAACTGCGCGACCGCGTGGCGGAGATTGCCCGGGTTGTCTATGGCGCCGACGGCGTCTCCTGGACACCGGAAGCCGAAAGCAAAGCCAAGGCGTTTGAGGCCGACCCGAAGTATGATGATTATGCCACGATGATGGTCAAGACGCACCTGAGCCTCACCCACGACCCGGTCCTGAAGGGTGTCCCCAAGGGCTGGACGCTGCCCATCCGTGATATCCTGCTTTACTCGGGAGCCAAGTTCCTCTGCCCGTTAGCCGGAACCATCACCCTGATGCCGGGCACTTCATCCAATCCGGCTTTCCGGAGAGTGGACGTGGATACCAAGACCGGCAAGGTCCAGGGGCTTTTCTAAGGATTTAGCGTCTGGTTAATAAGGAGTTAGACGACGGAAACCGCAGTAAAGAAAAAGGTAAAGGTTCACTTCAATCCGGCCAATGTTTACATTGTGGTGGAACAGGGGGAGAATCTTTTACAGGCCGCCATCTCCGCCGGAGTGCGCGTCTACGCTTCCTGCGGAGGGGCCGGCACCTGCGGTACCTGTAAAGTCAAGATTGAAAGCGGGGAGGTGGCAACCACCCGCACCGAGAAGCTGTCCGACGAGGAGTACCAACAGGGTATCAGACAGGCCTGCCAGAGCCGGGTGATGACCAATTTATCGGTTTACGTACTGGTAGAGTCGAGGCTGGAGAAAGTCGTCCTCGCCAGTGAGCAGAAAAGGGTGTCCCAGGTACTGGCTTCCGGATGGCGGTTCAAACCGCCGCTGAGCAAGTATTTCCTGGAGTTGTCTCCGCCCACCGCCGAGGATAACCTCAGTGACCTGTCCCGGCTGCTGCGCGGCATGAGACGGCGCTACAACCTCAGCCACCTGTCCGTTGATTTCTACGTATTGAAGAAACTGGCCCGCGCCCTGCGGAAGGGCAAGTGGAAAGTAACCGTGACCACCCTGGTTACCGCCAGCAAACCCCGTGCCGGCGAAGAACGACGGCCGAGGGTGATAAATATCGAGCCGGGGGACAGCCGGGAAAAGCATTACTCACTGGCTTTCGACATCGGCACGACGACCATCTGCGGACAACTACTGGAACTGAACCGGGGTAAAATCGTTGCCGAACATATCGCTTACAACGGGCAAATCAGCTACGGGAACGACGTCATCGCCCGTATTAACTTTTCCCAGAAACCGGGCGGGCTGAAAAAGCTGCAAAAGGCAACCGTGGCCACCATGAATGACGTAATCGAGGAGCTGTTAGCCACCAGCCGGGTAGACGCAAAGCACATCGGCCATCTCATGGTGGCCGGAAACACCACCATGACCCAGATTCTGCTCGGGCTGGAAACCAAGTATATCAGGCTGGCTCCTTATACCCCGTTAGCCAATTTCTTTCCGCCGGTGGAGGCCGCCTCGCTGGGTATCAAGCTCGACAAGCACGTCCACCTTTACACTTTCCCGGCCGTGGCCAGCTATGTCGGCGGCGACATTGTTTCCGGCGTCATCGGCGCCGGAATACACCAGAGAAAAACGCTTACCTTTTTCATGGATATCGGGACGAACGGTGAAATAGTCATCGGTAATTCGGACTGGATGGTAACCGCTTCCTGTTCGGCGGGGCCGGCATTTGAGGGCGGCGGGGTCAAGCACGGCATCGTCGCCAGCGAAGGCGCCATCGAAGATTTTGATATCGACCACGCCAGCCTGGAGCCGAAAATCGACACCATCGGGGGAAAGAAGCCGAAAGGAATCTGCGGCTCCGGCCTGATAAACATCATCGCCGGCCTGCTGGAAGCGAGAGTAATCGGTCAAAACGGCAAGTTCCACCGTACCCTGCCCACGAAAAGAATCAGAAAAGGCAGCGACGGCTATGAATACGTGCTTTCCTGGGCCAAGGAAACCCAGATAGGCCGGGACATCGTCGTCACCGAGGTAGACATTGACAACCTCATGCGGGCCAAGGCGGCCATGTTTGCCGGCTTCCAGACGCTGAGTAAAAGCGTGGGGATAGAGTGCCGCGATTTTGAGCAGGTGATTATCGCCGGCGCTTTCGGCAATAATATCAATATTGAAAAGGCCATTACCATCGGGCTGCTGCCCGATTTGCCCGTAGACCGGTTTATTTTCGTTGGTAACGGCTCGCTGCTGGGGGCAAGGCTGACCTCTTTCTCCACCGACCTGCTGGATGACGCCCGCCGGGTCGCCCAGATGATGACCAACATCGAACTGAGCGAAAGCGCCGATTTTATGAATAACTACATCGCCGCCTTATTCTTACCGCACACCAACGCCCGGGAGTTTCCCACGGTAAGCAAAAGGCTGGCCAAAATATCAAAATGACGCCGGGCAGAGGATAACGGTTTGAGTATTAATATTGCTGTCGCCGGTAAAGGCGGCAGCGGAAAAACATCGATAACCAGCCTGGTTATACGCTACCTGATGAAGAAAGGTCCGGGCCCAATCTTAGCCGTGGATGCCGACCCCAATGCCAACCTGGGAGACAGCCTGGGGTTAAGCCTCCACAAAACTATCGGCTCCATCATCGCCACTTTCAACGAGGAGAAAATCAACATCCCGGCCGGCATGACCAAAGAGGCTTACCTGGAATTCAGGCTGAATGACGCCATGGTGGAAAGCAAAGGCCTGGACCTGGTAACGATGGGCAGAGGCGAGGGCGCCGATTGCTACTGCTACCCCAACCTGCTGCTCCGGAAATTCCTGGACAACCTGTCGGGAAGCTACGCCTATGTGGTGATGGATAACGAGGCCGGCATGGAGCACCTGAGCCGAAGAACAACCCAGAATATCGACGAGCTTTTCCTGATTTCCGACCATTCCGTAAAAGGAGTGCGCACCCTGGCCCGCCTGCGGGACCTGATAACGGAACTGAAGCTGGTGGTGAAAAGGCAATCGGTAATTATTAATTTCGTTCCCAACGGGATAGACCCGCTGCTGAGTGAGGAAATGAGCCGGCTGGATATCGAACCGGCGGCCATTGTGCCTCTCGACAAGACAATCAGCGAGTACGACCTGAACTCAAAGTCGCTGCTGGAGCTGCCTGATACGGCGGCGTCCAGAACGGTGGACGACCTGATGGATAAGCTTTTAAAACCCGCATAGAGGGCGTCAATAATTTTTTACAGGAGTTGAAATGACGGCAAAAATAATAAGCGGCACCGAGACCGCCCGCCAAATCCGCGAGGAATTAAAGCAGGAGATTGCCTCGCTTAAAGAGAAACATAACCTCGTCCCGGGGCTGGCTACCGTCCTCGTCGGGGCGGACCCGGCCTCCCAGGTCTACGTGGGCGCCAAGGAGAAGACCTCCAAAGAACTGGGCATCTATTCGGAAAGGTATGACATACCGGCGGAGACGACGCAGGCAGAGCTCCTGGCCAGGATTGACCGGCTGAATAAAGACCCCAAGATTCACGGTATCCTGGTGCAGCTACCCCTGCCCAAGCATATCAAGGAAACGGATATTCTTTACGCCATCGATCCCAAAAAGGACGTCGATGGATTTCATCCGGTCAATGTGGGAAAATTAATGATAGGAGAAGCGGATTATTTGCCCTGCACGCCGCACGGCATCCAGCAGCTTCTGATCAGGTCCGGCATTGAAATCGACGGCGCGGAAGTGGTCATCCTGGGTAGAAGTAATATCGTCGGCAAGCCGATTGCCAACATCCTGCTCCAGAAAAAAGAGGGGGCGAACGCGACGGTGACGGTGTGCCACACCGGAACGCGCGATATTAAATTTCATACCCGGCGCGCCGATATTCTGATTGTGGCGGCGGGACGGCCCAAGGCGGTGACCGCCGATATGGTCAAGGAAGGGGTGGTGGTGATTGACGTGGGCGTAAACCGAATCGGCAAGACCCCTGAGGGTAAGTCCATCCTGGTCGGTGACGTTGATTTCGAAGCGGTCAAAGAGAAAGCCAAAGCCATCACGCCGGTGCCGGGCGGGGTGGGGCCGATGACCATCACCATGCTGATGCTGAACACGGTCAAGGCCGCCAAAATAGCGGCGGGCTTGATTTAAAGGAGGGAGAATATGAAATACAAGGTTGAGGAAAAGAGCGCTCCCGGCAGGGACAAGGTTGAGGTACTGGGGGCGACCTTTGAGGAAGGCAAGCCCGAGACGGGGGGAGAAGAGGGACGGTGGCGGCAGAAAATGGGCAGCCGGTCGGATAAATTAAAGTACCTGCGGAGCGGGGAGAGATACTGGTACGGCAAGGAAGGGTTCGGCAGCGAGCAAAGAAAGACACCGGCCTGAGCAAAGGAGGCAGCATGGCTTTTGAGATTCCAAAGACAGCTTACAGCGGTAAGATTAAAGAGATAACACTGGGCAAGGGAGAGAAAGCCGTCACCGTGGGCGGAGAGTCGTCCTATCCGTTTTACCTTTTTGAAGGCGAGATGCCGCACTTGCCCAGGATAGCCATGGAGGTCTACGACGCACCTCCCGAAGAGTGGGCCGAGGCCGCCCTGGAGCCTTTTGCCGATGTCGTCAGCGACCCGGTGGCCTGGGCGAATAAGTGCATTAAAGATTACGGGGCGGAGATGATATGCCTGCAGCTGGCCAGCACCGACCCCAACGGACTTGACCGCGGCGCGGATGAAGCGGCGGAGGTGGTCAAACGGGTATCCGAGGCGATTGACGTGCCGCTCATTGTCCTGGGCACGGCCAATCACGACAAGGATACCGAAGTTTTCCGGAAAGTAGCCGAGGTCTGCCACGGGAAAAACCTGATTCTGGGCCCGGTGGAAGAAGGCGACTACAAACAGATTGGCGCCGCGGCTATCGGCTACCAGCATACCGTGGTGGCGGCGTCACCGATAGATATTAACCTTGGCAAGCAGCTCAATATCCTGCTGGGCAATCTCGGCGTCTCTGATGATATGCTGGTAATGGACCCGACCGTCAGTGGTATCGGTTACGGTATTGAATACGCGTACTCGGTGATGGAGAGAATGAGAATGGCCGCCCTGACGCAACAGGATGACAAGCTCCAGTTCCCCATCATCTGCAATATAGCCAGGGAGACCTGGAAAGCGAAAGAGGCGAAAATTTCCGAGGCGGAAGACCCGAAGATGGGTGACGCCAAAAAGAGGGGTATTTTACTGGAAGCGATGTCAGCCACGGTGCTGCTCCTGGCCGGGGCGGACGTACTGATCATGCGACATCCGGAAGCGATAAAACTGGTCCGCGAGATGATTGCGGAACTGACCGCCTCATAAAAAGGACTAAGAACCGGGAGGTTATGGAAATGGCAGAAGAGAAGGAAAAAGTAAAGAGTATTGATCCGGCAACGGTTGAAATGATAGAAAAAGCGGCCCAGGACGGGGCGCGCACTGTCTTCGAGCGAGCCGTGACCACCAGACCGTGTCCGATTGGAGCGGAGGGCAGCTGCTGCAGCATCTGCGCCATGGGGCCCTGCCGGGTGCCGCTGCCCAAGGGAAGAGAGGAAACGCCGGAAGAAAAAAAGAAGCGTACCGGGGTTTGCGGGGCCACGGCGGAGACGATTTCGGCGCGCAACTTCCTGCGCATGATAGCCGCCGGCGCCGCCTCCCACGGCGACCACGGGCGCGAGGTAGCCAAAATATTCCTGAAAGTAGCCAGGGGAGAGATAAAAGAATTTGAAATCAAGGACGAGCAAAAACTTCTCCAGCTTGCCCTGGACCTCGGCGTCGAGATTGGCGACCGCACCAATAACGAAATAGCGGTGAACGTGGGAGAAATCCTGGCCGGGGAGTTCGGCAGACAAGAAGGAGAGTTGCTGTTTTTAAAGCGGGCACCTTTGAAGCGACAGGAAATCTGGCGTCAGATGGGAGTGTCTCCCCGCGGTATCGACCGGGAAGTGTCCGAGGCGATGCACCGCACCCACATGGGAGGTGACCAGGACTACCAGACCCTGCTGCTGAGTGGCGCCCGGACGGCCCTGTCCGATGGGTGGGGAGGCAGTATGATAGCCACCGAGCTCCAGGATGTGCTTTTTGGCACTCCGTCGCCGGTGTACAGCCAGATAAACCTCGGCGTGCTCCGGGAAGACGAGGTAAACATCATTATCCACGGCCACGAGCCGTATCTCGCCGAGATGATTGCCGTGGTCGCCCAGGACCCGGAGATGATTAAATACGCCCAGTCCAAGGGGGCCAAGGGGATAAACCTGGCCGGTATGTGCTGTACCGCTAACGAGATATTGATGCGCCACGGGGTACCCATTGCCGGAAATTTCCTGCAGCAGGAACTGGCGATAGTCACCGGGGCGGTGGAGGCGATGGTGGTGGACGTCCAGTGCATCATGCAGGGACTGGTTGAAGTAGCCCGCTGCTACCACACCAAGGTCATCACCACTGACCGCCGGGTCCACATCGAGGGCGCCGAGCACATGGAGTTCGACGAGCATCACGCCACGGAGTCGGCCAAGAAAGTGCTCAAAGCGGCCATCGATAACTATCCCAACCGGGGTAAGAACGTGCGCATCCCGGACCACCGCACCGACCTTATTGCCGGCTTCAGCCACGAGACCATCAATTACCTGCTGGGCGGAGTGTTCCGTGCTTCCTACCGACCTCTGAACGAAAACATCATCAACGGTCGTATCCGGGGCGTGGCCGGAGTCGTCGGCTGCAGTAACGTACGGGTCACCCATGATGACGTAACCGTTAAAATGGTCAAGGAATTGATAAAGAACGACGTGCTGGTGCTCCAGACCGGCTGTGCCGCCATGGCCTGCGCCAAGGCCGGGCTGATGACCCTGGAGGCAGCCGCCGAATTCGCCGGGGAGGGACTTGCCTCCGTCTGCGAAGCGGTGGGCATCCCGCCGGTGCTGCATCTCGGCGCCTGCATTGACAACAGCCGTATCCTGATGGCGGCCACCGCCATGGTCAAGGACGGCGGCCTGGGCGACGACATCAGCGACCTGCCCGCCGCCGGGGCGGCGCCGGAGTGGATGAGCGAAAAAGCGATTACTATCGGGCAGTACTTCGTCAGCTCCGGGATCTATACTGTCTTCGGCGCGACGTGGCCGACCCTGGGCAGCAAAGAGGTGACCGATTTTCTGTTTAAAGAGATGGAAAACCTCTACGGCGGTAAGTGGGACTTCGAACCCGACCCGATTAAAGCGGCTCATCTCATGATTGAACACATTGATAAGAAACGCAAAGCTCTGGGAATCGATAAAGCCCGAGAAAGAGTCCTCTACGATATGGCAATGAGGCGTGAGCTTACCTAAATACCAGAGTTTGAAATAAGGGGGTAAACAGAAATGTCCAAGATTATCGCTTCGGCAGCAATCAGAGGCGCGCATAAGATTTACAGCCAGGCGGAGAAGAAGTGGCAGGAGGCGATGGACAAGTGGGGAGCCAGCGAACCGGTCGGCTTCCCCAACACCGCCTATTACCTGCCGGTTATCTACGGGATCCTGGGGGAAAAGGTGGAAAAACTGGGCGACATGGAGAAGATACTGAAAAGATGCCAGTCCCTTCTCCCGCCGATGGTCAAGGAAAAATATCCTCTGCCCTATCTGGCGCCGGCGCTTGATGCCGGGATGGCGACTTTTTTCGCCGAGGAAATAATTGAAGCTATCAGGTACCGGGAGCAGCCGGATTTTTACGTCCGGGGGGAAGACGTTTCGGACGATAATATCTGGCTGGGGGCAGCCGACGACGTCATTCTGCGCAAGAGAGGTCTCGAGTTTGTCGACGGCACGGCGCCCGGCTTTGCCGCCGTCATGGGGGCGGCGCCGACCAACGAGATTGCGGTGAAAATTGCCCAGGAATTGCAACAAAAGAATATCTACGTCTTTATGTCCGCCGAGTACAACGGAAAGCGGTTCTCCGAGCAGCTGGTTGAAGCCGGCGTGCAGATTGGCTGGCCGACCCGCCTCGTCTCCTTTGGCCCCGATGTCAGCGCCACCGTTTTCGCGATGGGTTTTGCCACCCGGGCGGCCCTTTCCTTCGGCGGCATCGAGCCCGGCGATTACCGGAAAATACTAATCTACAACAAGGACCGGATTTTTGCCTTTGCCATGCCCCTGGGCTACGTTACCGACGAGTGGTACGCCAACGCCGCCGGGGCAATTAACTTCGGTTTCCCGGTCATTGCCGATACGCCGATACCCGAGATACTGCCCACCGGAATCACCACCTACGAACACGTGGTGGCCAACATCCCGCACGATGACATCGTCGCCAAGGCGATTGAAGTCAGGGGACTGAAAGTTACCGTGGCCGATATACCGATACCGGTTGCCTTCGGGCCCGCTTTTGAAGGGGAAAGGGTGCGCGGTGACGATATCTACCTGGAGGCGGGCGGCGGCCGGACGGCCATGGTGGAGTGGGTGACCAGCAAGCGCATGGACGAGATAGAAGACGGGAAGATTGAGATAATCGGGCCCGAGCTCAGCGATATAGAACCGGGCACCAAACTACCCATGGCGATAGCCGTCGAGGTTGCCGGCCGAAACATGCAGGACGACTACGAGCCGATACTGGAGAGGCAAATCCACCACCTGATAAACTACGCCCAGGGACTGATGCACATCGGGCAGAGGGATATCGCCTGGCTGAGAGTCAGCAAACAGGCGGTGGCCCGCGGCTTCAAATTAGCCCACATCGGCGCTCTCCTCCACGCCAAGCTCCACCAGGACTTCGGCCGGATATTCGACAAGATGCAGGTGAAAATCTATACCGAAGAGGACCGGGTAAAAGAGACGGTGGCCAAGGCCCGGGCGGTCTATGCCGTCAGAGACACCCGCATTGAAGGCATGACCGATGAGACCACCGATATCTACTACTCATGCACCCTGTGCCAGTCCTTCGCTCCCAGCCACGTCTGCGTTATCAGCCCGGAGAGAACCGGTCTTTGCGGTTCGTATAACTGGATGGACTGCAAAGCCGCCTTTGAAATCAGCCCCACCGGCCCCAACCAGCCGGTACCCAAGGGAGACATCATCGACGCCAAGCTGGGCCAGTGGACGGGCGTGAACGACTTTATCACCAAAGCCTCACGGGGCAAGATTGACCACTATAACTTCTACAGCATAATCAACGACCCGATGACTACCTGCGGCTGCTGCGAATGTATTGCCGCCATCCTGCCCATGTGTAACGGCATCATGACGGTGAACCGGGAATACATCGGGGAAACGCCCAGCGGCATGAAGTTCACCACCCTGGCCGGAACCATCGGCGGCGGGGTGAGCACCCCCGGCTTCGTCGGGCACGGCAAATATAACATAACCCAGCGGAAATTCATCATCGGTGACGGCGGCCTGCTGAGGGTGGTCTGGATGCCCAAGATGCTGAAGGAAGAGATTGGCGAACGATTACAGGCCAGAGCCGAAGAGATGGGCGTACCGACCCTGCTGGACATGATTGCCGATGAAACAATCGGGGTGACCGAAGAAGAAATTCTCCCCTTCCTGGAAGAGAAAGGGCATCCCGCCCTGACCATGGAATCACTGCTGGGCTAAAAAAGGAGATACGATGCCACTGACCGGAATTGAGATATTCAAGCTGCTGCCCAAGACGAACTGCACCGATTGCGGTGTGCCGACCTGCCTGGCATTCGCCATGAACCTGGCTTCAGGCAAGGCGGAGCTGACCGACTGCCCCCACGTTACCGAAGAGTCCAAAACCAGGCTGGAGGAGGCTTCGGCGCCGCCTATCCTGCCGGTAACTATCGGCACCGGGCCGGAAGCACCCAAAGTCGGCGGGGAGACGGTGATGTTCCGCCACGAGAAGAGATTTGAGAATCAGCCCGCCGTGGCCATGCTCATCAGCGATACCATGGACGAAGCCGAAGTCAAGGCCAGACTGGATAAATGCCATCTGTTCCGGTACGAGAGGGTGGGGCTCATCCTGAAACCAGAGCTAATCGCCGTCAGAGCCGATTCCGGAGACGCCCAGAAATTTGCCGCCCTGGTCAGCAAGGTCAAGGGGAGCGGTTTACGCCTTATCCTGATGAGCGATAACCCGGATATGCTGGCGGCCGGCCTGAAGGAATGCGCCGAAAAGAAACCGCTGCTTTACGCGGCTACCGACGATAACCTGAGCCGGGTGGCCAGTTTGGCAACGGAAAACTCCTGCCCGGTGGTGGCCAAGGCGACCGGCCCGGCAGCGCTCGCCGAACTGACCGAGAAGCTAAGCGCCGCCGGAGTCAAGAACATCGTCCTTGACCCCGGGTCAAGGACCGTCCGCCAGACGCTGGAAGACCAGGTAATCATCCGCAGCGCCGCCCTGAATAAGAAGTTCCGCCCGCTCGGTTACCCGACGATAACTTTCCCATGTGAGATGACCGACGACCCGATGAAGGAGGCGGTAATCGCCGCCATGCTGGTGGTGAAATATGCGGGGATTATCGTGCTGTCCGATTTCCGGGGGGAAAGCCTGTTCCCGCTGCTGGTGGAGAGGATGAACATTTTTACCGACCCGCAGCGGCCGCTGGCAACTACCGAGGGGATTTATGAAATAAACAACCCCGATGAAAATTCGCCGGTACTGGTTACCTCCAACTTCTCCCTGACCTACTTTATCATCTCCGGGGAGATAGAGACGAGCAAGGTGCCCAGCTGGCTGCTCATCAAGGACACGGAGGGGCTTTCGGTGATGACGGCCTGGGCGGCCGGAAAGTTCAGCGCCGACGTTATCGCCCCGTTCGTGAAAAAGTCCGGAATCGGGGACAAGATTAACCACCAGAAACTGATAATTCCGGGATACCTGGCGTCGGAGAGCGGCAGCCTGGAAGAGGAACTACCCGGCTGGGAAATCCTGGTTGGACCCCGGGAAGGGGCCCACATCCCGGCCTTCCTGAAAACCTGGAAATCTTAGGAGGCAGATAAATGATCCTTATCGGTGAAAATATCAATATCATGTCCCAGACCATCGGGGCGGCACTCAAGGAAAGGAACCCCGGGCCCATCCAGCAACTGGTCAGGGATGAGATTGAAGCCGGCATAGACTACCTGGACCTCAACATCGGCCCGGCGCGTAAGGGGGGGGATGAGCTGATGGACTGGGTGGTCAATGCGGTGCAGGCAGTCACGGACAAGCCGCTCTCCCTGGACACGACCAATCCGGTAGCCATGGAGGCAGGACTGAAAGTGGCTAAAAATAAACCGCTCATCAACTCGATTTCCCTGCAGCCGGACCGACTGGAACCGGGGCTACAGCTTGCCAAACGGTACAACGCCAACTTAATCGGTCTGCTCTGGGGTGCCGAGGGAATGCCGCGCGACGCCAATGAAAGAGCCATGCACGTGGTCGATTTCGTCTATAAAGCCAACGAAACCGGCATTCCCAACGAGCATATCTGGATTGACCCCATCGTCAGTCCGGTATCCGTAGAAATAAACCAGGTTAAAGCCTGCATCGAGCTGATGTCAATGCTGGCTGATATTGCCCCGGGGTGCAAGTCCACGGTGGGCATGTCCAACATCTCCAACGGCACACCTCATAACCTGCGGCCGTGGCTCAACCGCACCTACATGATAATGCTGATGAAGTACGGCCTGTATTCGGCCATAGTTGACGCTTTTGATACCGATTTGATAAAAATAGCCAAGGGAGAGAGGCCGGAAATCGTCAGCCTGGTACACCGGATGATGGAGGGCGAAAAGCCGGATATGGCGGCTTTGAACGAAGAAGAAGCCAGGTACGCCAAAACAGCCCGGGTACTGATGGGTGAGTCGCTTTACTCCCACTCATGGCTGGAAATATAAATAACCCCGCAAAAGGATAGTACGCGTGGAAAACAAACCTGTGACATCGTCGGACAGCCACGGGCACGGCTATGAGCTTGCCTGCCAGCTCGCCGCCGAGCGTCTGGCCGGCACCGGCGATATAGAGCAGCTGTGCCGGCTGACCGGCGCCAGGTGCCTGGATTCCGGCCAGGCAATCGCCGTCGATTTTTTGAACCGGTCGTATCTGGTGGCTTTCCCCGAAATAGCGCTGACCTTCGAGGACAGCCAAGAGGAAGTAATAATCAGGGATAAAATCCTCATCCTCCATTACCTGACCACGGCCAAAGGGACACCCCTGTCCGACAAGCTGATTGCCTACCAGGAACTGCCGGAGGGGACGGCTTACTTTCCCACCTTCTACCAGCGGTCAATCAGGCCGCTGGCCAGTCATTTCGGTGCCGCACCCTCCCGACTGGCCGATGCCGCCCGGGTGATGGGCGGAGATAAGGCCAACTACGGTGATACCGCCGTAACCGTAAATGTCTTCCCGCGAGTACCGTTGACCCTGGTCCTGTGGCGGGGCGACGATGAGTTCGGTCCGGAAGGCAATATTTTGTTCGACAGCACCATTTCCGACTACCTGCCCGTGGAGGATATCATCGTTGTGTCGGAATCGCTGGTGAGAAGATTAATCAAAGTTGACCGGCAAGCGTGATAAGGAGGCGGCCTTGGAAACACTGAAGCTAATTATTAATGGTCAAAACGTTGAAACCGACCCCGGGACGACGGTGCTGGAAGCAGCCCTGGCCGCCGGCATTTACATCCCCACCCTGTGCTATCACCCGCAGCTAACTCCGGACGGTTCCTGCCGTCTCTGCCTGGTGGATATCAAGGGCAGGGAAGAACCGGCCATCGCCTGCGACACCAAAGCCGCCCAGGGGATGATAGTTAGGACAGATTCGCCCCGACTGCAGGAAGAACGGCGGGAGGCCCTGAAAAAAGTGCTTGCCTACCACCCGTGTGAGTGCTTAATCTGCGACCGGCGCGAGCGCTGCCAGCCGTATGACGTCTGCCTGCGCAACGTGGCGGTGGCCGAACGCTGCGTGCTCTGTCCTTATAACAGTCAGTGTGAACTGCAGCAGGTGGTGGACTACATCGGCCTGGAGGGTGAAGAGGTGACCTGGACACACCGCCGGCTGCCGGTGGACCGAGACAACGCCCTCTTCGAGCGAGACTACAATCTGTGCATCAGCTGCGCCCGGTGTGTAGCCGCCTGCAAAGAGGTGAGGGGCATCGAAGCCATCAAGATGGTGGAGCATGAGGACGGGCGCTGGCCGGAGCCAAC
This sequence comes from Chloroflexota bacterium, assembly GCA_022574315.1. Lineage (GTDB taxonomy): Bacteria > Chloroflexota > Dehalococcoidia > Dehalococcoidales > RBG-16-60-22 > JACZSH01. The sequence goes on from JACZSH010000011.1 coordinate 16,354, forward strand.
CGATGGTAAATCGCTGGTTAAGTCGGGGTGCAAATATTGCTGTGCCTGCGTGGAGGTCTGTCCCACCGGGGCGCTGATTGACAAGGACGCCAAATGGCAGCCGGAGATTAACCGGCAGAAGCTGACCAACCCGTGCAGTTACGCCTGCCCGGCCCACATTGATGTCCCGCGCTACGTCCGGCTCTGCGGCGAGGGTAAGTTTGCCGAATCACTGGCCGTAATCAGGGAAAAGGTGCCTTTCCCGGGTGTCCTCGGGCGGGTCTGTATCCATCCCTGCGAGACGGCCTGCCGTCGTGATGGGCTGGATGAAGCTATTTCAATCAAGTTTCTGAAATGGGCATCGGCGGAACGTGACGACCGGCAGTGGAAAAAGCGCGCCAAGTCATCACCGTCCACCGGCAAAAAAGTGGGCGTAATAGGTTCCGGTCCGGCCGGTCTGACCGCCGCCTTCTACCTGGCCAAGCAGGGACACGGGGTCACCGTTTTTGAAGCCCTCCCCGAACCGGGCGGCATGATGCGGGTGGGCATCCCCGACTACCGCCTGCCTCCGGAAAAACTGAACGATGAAATCAACGAGATAAAGGCCGCCGGGGTGGACCTCCAGTTGAATACCCGGATTGAGTCTATCGATAGTCTGTTCGAGCAGGGTTTTGACGCCGTTTTCGCCGGTCCCGGAGCGCACCGCGGCATGAAGATGGGGGTGGACGGAGAAGACAGCCCCGGCGTGTTTGACGGCGCCACTTTCCTGAGGGAGATAAACCTGGGCAAGAAACTGGATACCGGAGACCGGGTGGCCGTCATCGGCGGCGGCAACGTGGCTATTGACGCCGCCCGAGTTTCTCTCCGCCTCGGCGCCAGGCACGTGACCATCGTTTACCGCCGCACGCGGGCGGAAATGCCCGCCAGTCCGGAGGAAATAGAAGCCGCCCTGGAAGAAGGGATAGAGATACTGTTCCTGGCGGCACCGGTTAAAATGGAACGGGAAGGCAAGAAAGTAATCCTGAAGTGCGACCGGATGGAGCTCGGTGAGCCTGACGCCAGCGGGCGAAGGCGACCGGTGCCGATAAAAGACAGCCAGTTCGCCACCCCGTTTGACTCCGTAATCGCCGCCATCGGCCAGGTGCCGGATATTCCGGAAGGGTTCAACCTGAAGCTGGGCAGAGGCAACGTCATCGTCACCAACCGGGATACCATGGCGACCAGCCGGAAAGGTGTCTGGGCAGGAGGGGACGCGGTGAGCGGACCGGCCTCCGTAATTGAGGCAATCGAAGCCGGCAGAAAAGCCGCCTCCGCAATCGATAAATACCTCGGAGGCACCGGAGATATCGAAGAAGTACTGACCGGAGACAGCAAGTTCAACCCCTGCGTGGGCAAGGCAGAAGGCTTTTATGACTGGACAAGGGTCATCATGCCGGCGCTACCGGTCAAACAGCGGGAAGGCAACTTTACCGAGGTTGAGCTAGGCCTGGACGACCCGGCCGGCATCCTGGAAGGCCAGCGCTGCCTGCAGTGCGCCGTCAGGTGTCTGCTGACACCGCCGCCGCTGCCGCCAAAATTAGGAAAGAGCACCTATCAGCAGCGCGAGAAGATATCAGTTAAATGACTAAAGAGATCAAACTGACCGTTGATGGGATTGAGGTCAGGACAAATGAGAACATTCCCCTCCTCGACGCGATTCTAGCCGCGGGTATCTATGTCCCCAATCTGTGCCATGACCCTGACCTGGAGCCGACTGGAGATTGCCGGCTCTGCGTGGTGGAAATCGAGGGATTGCCCGAGCTACCTACCGCATGTACCACACCGGCCTCAGCAGGTATGGTGGTAAGTACCAATACCTCACCACTAAATAAAGCCCGCTGTGCGGCTCTCGCGCCCATCCTTGCCGAGCACCCCAGCGAGTGCCTCATCTGTGACCGCAGAGTGCGCTGCCAGCCTTTTGATATCTGTCTGCGCAATGTGGCGGTGACTGACCGCTGCGTGCTCTGCCCCAAGAATGGACACTGTGGTTTACAAGAGGTGGTTGACTATCTGGGCGATGTTAAGCTACCTATTTCCTCCAAAACCAGGGCACTCCCGGTCGATGACAGCAACCCCTTCTTCAAGCTTGACCGCAACTACTGCATTCTCTGCCGCAAATGCGTCCGCGCCTGTAACGAGGTCACCATGGTGGGCGCCATCGAGATAGCTCAAAAGAGAGACCGCGAGCAGGTCAACCCCGTAAATAGTGACTTGCTATTTGAATCGATCTGCAAGTCCTGCGGCGAGTGCATGGTGCGCTGTCCGGTGGCCGCCCTGGTACCCAAGGAAACCAGGCGACCGAACCGGGAAGTAAAGACCACCTGCCCTTACTGCGGCGTCGGCTGTCAAATATTCCTGGGAATGAAAGACGAACAGATAGTACAGGTACGCGGGGACAGGGACAATGATGTTAACGGCGGCCGCCTCTGCGTCAAAGGGCGGTTCGGCATTGCCGAGTTTGTCCAACATGAAGAACGCCTCAGCCACCCGCTGGTAAGACGGAACGGAGAGTTTACCGAGACGACCTGGGACGAGGCACTTGACGAGGTCGCCGCCAGGCTCGGCCAGTACCAGCCGGACGAGGTAGCCATCATCTCCTCAGCCAAGTGCACCAACGAAGAGAACTACGTCATGCAGAAACTGGGGCGGGCGGTACTGGGGACGCACAATATCGACCACTGCGCCCGTCTCTGTCATTCCCCCACCGTGGCCGGCCTGGTCACATCGTTCGGAAGCGGGGCAATGACCAATTCCCTGAATGACATCACCGATGCCGCCTGTATCCTGGCCATCGGCACCAATACCACCGAAGCCCACCCGGTAATCGGTTTTGAGATAAAGAAAGCGGTGCGCCAGGGGACCAAGCTCATCGTGGCCAACCCGCGCGAAATCGGCCTCGTCCGCCACGCCGATATCTGGCTACGGCAGCAACCGGGAACCGACGTCGCCCTGCTCATGGGAATGTGCCGGGTCATCGTCGATGAAGGACTGCTTGACGCTGCTTTCATCGCCGAGCGCGGCGAGAACTTTGACGCCTTCAAGGAATCGCTCAACAACTTTAACCTCGATGACGTGGCGCAGGTTACCGGAGTGCCCGCCGAAAAAATAGTTGCGGCCGCCCGGATGTTCGCCACCAGTAAGCCGGCGTCGCTCTTTTACGCCATGGGCATCACCCAGCATTCCCACGGCACGGATAACGTCATCGCCGTGGCCAACCTGGCCATGCTTACCGGAAACGTGGGCAAGCCGGGGAGCGGGGTAAATCCGCTGCGCGGCCAGAACAACGTGCAGGGCGCCTGTGACATGGGTGCTTTGCCCAACGTCTACCCCGGTTACCAGGCGGTAACCAGCCAAGCGGTCAAGGAAAAGTTTGAGACGACCTGGGAACACGCCCTGCCGCCGACCCGGCCCGGGCTGACCATTACCGAGATTTTCGAGGCGGCTGACCGCGGGCAAATCAAGGCTATCTATATCATGGGAGAGAACCCGGTGCTGTCTGACGCCGCAGCCAGTCACGTCGAAGAGGCGCTGGGCAAACTGGAGCTGCTGGTGGTGCAGGATATCTTTCTCACCGAGACGGCACGGCTGGCCCACATCGTCCTGCCCGGGGTAACTTTTGCCGAGAAAGAGGGCACTTTCACCAACACTGAACGAAGGGTGCAGATGGTAAGAAGGGCGATTGAGCCGGTGGGTAACGCCCGGCAGGACTGGTGGATTACCTGCCAGACCGGGCAGAAGATGGGCGGCCGGGGACTTGATTTTGAGGACCCGTC
>JACZSH010000011.1:20154-21164 GCA_022574315.1 Chloroflexota bacterium
CCTAGCTGCATGTCCGCCTGTTCGAGGTGGTTGGCGTAAAGATGCGCGTCGCCGAAGTTATGGACGAAATCGCCCGGCTGACGCCCAGCTACGGTGGTATCTCCTTCCGCCGCCTTGAGAAAGGCGGCCTGCAATGGCCCTGCCCGACTGCGGAACACCCGGGCACGCCTATCCTCCATACCCAGATGTTCACCCGTGGTAAAGGGCAGTTCATGCCGGTGACGTATAAGCCGCCGGCAGAGATGGCAGATGACAACTACCCGCTGATTTTAACCACCGGACGAAAGCTGTTTCAGTACCATACCGGCACGATGAGCCGGAAGGTCAAGGGGCTCAACGTGTTTCACGGAGAGGAGCTGGTAGAGATTAATCCGGAAGATGCTTCGAATCTGGGCATCGCCGATGGCGAACCGGTAAAGGTCATTTCCCGCCGGGGAGCGGTAACCGCCAAGGCCAGACTGACCGATATTTCGCCGGCCGGGGTGGTTTTCATGACCTTCCATTTCGCCGAAAGCCCCACCAATCAGCTGACCAATCCGGTGCTCGACCCGGTAGCCAAGATACCTGAATTCAAGGTGTGCGCGGTAAGAATTGAAAAACCCGGCACGCCTTCAAAATAACCGGGCAGGAAACCGCCGGCGGTATACCTGGTTTGCCTTGAACCAGCCCTTATGATAGGCTCAAGGCAGCCGACATAGTGAAAGGTAGCCTTGATTAAAAAATCCGGCTTCAGGTCCATTTTTGCAGGATGCCTGCCTCTTTTCGTGCTGGCGCACCTCGCTCATCACCTGGTGACGGCATTGCCGGTACCGCTCTTACCGTTTATCCGGGATGATTTCGGACTGGATTATATGCAGGCGGGGCTGGTCATCTCGGCTTTCGGGGTGGTCTACGGTATCAGCCAGCTTCCGGCAGGGTGGCTCGCCGACCGTATCGGGGCGCGCCGGCTAATTACCATCAGTATCATCGGAGTAGCCGTCACCGGGATTCTGACCGGCCTGTCTCAGAGC
>JACZSH010000012.1 GCA_022574315.1 Chloroflexota bacterium
CGGCGTTGTATCTCTTTGCCGTCGCCTGGGGAATTGCTTTTGGCGGTATGGCTCCCGCCATGGGAACTCTCGCCAGTAGCACCTTTGGCCTGGGGCGTATCGGCTCGTTACTGGGTGTGCTGGAGGTGGGTCTCGGTATCGGCGCCGCTATCGGCGCCGTGGTCGGCGGGTTTATCTTTGACCTTACCGGCGGTTATTCCCTGGCTTTCCTGCTCGGTGCGGCGGCAACCCTCATCGTAATGCTGGCGGTATCCTTTGTTCATAAGGAGACCGCGCCCTATTCCAGGTCGCTAAACGGGTAGGGTTGGTTCCCGTTTTACCGGCCACATCCCCTGGTTATAGCAGGTTCTCCACCAGTTCCCTGGCCAGCGGCCCCGCCTGCTCTTCCGGCAGGCAGTACTGCATTCGGGTGAACTTTTCCCGGAAGCCGGCTACCGGTTGGGCTACGTCCCGGTCACGGATGATTACCCCGGCGATGAATTCCGCCACCTCTCCGAAATCGCTTTCCCGCAGGCCGAACCGGGTCATCTCCTGGACGCCCATCCGGAGGCCGCTGCTGGCGGTGAAAGCCTCGTCGTCAGGCAGGGCCTGGTAGTTAACGATGAGGTTGTTCTTCTCCAGCCTATCCGCCATTTCCACCCCCCTCCCGTACCCCACCCGTAGCACCACCTGGTGGGTCTCGGTAAAATCGACTCCTGGGTCTCCCTCTACCGCTATCCCTTTCTCCTGCAATGCCCGGGCAAAGGCTTTGGCATTAGTCATGACCTGCCTCTGGTAGTCGTCGCCGTAGGCCTCCATCTCGTAAGTCGCCATCAGCAGCCCGAGCAGTGTCCCCGGATGGTGATTGCTCACGCTGCCCGGAAAGACCCGGCGGACGATGCTCTCCCAGAGGTCGAAGTTTTCCGACCCTCCGTTCATATTGCTGGCGATTATCCCCCGCTGCGTGCCGAAGAAAGTCTTGTGAGTGGAGGCGGTAATGATGTCGGCACCTTCCCCCAGTGGTGACTGGAAGCGGGCACCGAGTAACCCCAGGACGTGCGCCGCGTCGTACATGATTACCGGCCTCGGTTTAGTCGCCGCCGCCGCTTTGGCCAGTTCTCTCACCGGTTCGGTATGCAGTATCAGGCTCTTACCCAGTATAATCAGTTCCGGCTTATGCTCGGCAATGAGTTCCGCGGCGGTGGCGGCATCTATCCGGTAAGGGTTATCCCTCATCACCGGAAAATTAATCACCGCCCATCTTTCCGTTACCGGGTCGATAGAGATAAAGTTTCTCAGCGCTCCCATCGGCTGGGCGCTCAGGTGTCCTCCCCGGCCGATGTGGTGGTTCATCACGCTTCGGAATCTCCGCGGCTCGGCGCGTCGGTCGGCCCGGTTCAGGTAATCCAGCAGGCCGCTGAACACGGCGGCGTTGGCCATTTGCCCGCTTATCGGCTTGACTTCCACCTCGCCGCAGCCCAGGAATCCCTGCAGCCTCTCGACCAGTTCCCGTTCCACCCCGGCGATAAACCCCGTTCCCTGGTAGTAGTAGGTCTCGGCATTGTTTAGTGCCGCCACTCTCCGGTGTTCCGCGTAACGCCCAGCGGGGTCGGCGATGGTCAGCAGTCTCACCAGCGGCGATGCCGTCTGCTCTGACGGTATCAGGTTGATTGTTTTTCGCTGCCGCCAGGTGTTGTTGTCGATGGTTCGTCTCGCCAGGTTTCGGATTTTCTCCGTCACCGGCTCCCCGGGCGTCACCGGGACCGGTTCACTTATCATCTCGGGTATCAGCGGTCGGGCGAAAGGGGCCGCTTCGCTGCCCAGGTGTCTCCGGACAATAACCGCTTCGGCGCTTTTGTCCCTGATTTGCACCCTCACTCTCTGCCCTTCCTTCAGGTCGGCATCGAGGTAGGCCAGGCATATCGTTCTTCGTTCCGGCTCGGTACCTGGCTTCATCCTGGCGCCGGTATTCTCCGTTTTCCAGTAGGGGATAACCGTCCCGCTGGTCACCTTGCCCGCCTCTTTCCCGTCGGCATAGACCGGGCAGCCGGCACGGGCTACCGCCGGGCCGGTTATCGCCAGCGGCATTATCATTCTGGGCACCTGCCAGCTCTTTTTCGGGGTTTTCAGATTTTCTTCGGTTCGGGCTTTGACTTCCCTAAACTGTTTCTCCAGTGCTCCCCGCCCGATATAGGCTCCCTTGAGTTTGCTGAAGCTGACCGCTATTTTGGCGATGGGCAAGGCGAATACTGGAATCTCCCTCCCTTCCTCGTCAATCCCCAGTTCGTGTCCGTACAGAGGCAGACCGGCTTCCAGTCTCAGGGTATCCCTGGCGCCCAGCCCCACCGGCACGATTCCCGCCTCTTTCCCGGCTTCCAGCAGCTGCTTCCACAGGCGGACGGCGTTCTCGGCGCTCGGGAAAAGCTCAAAACCTACCGGTTCCCCGGTATATCCTGTCCGCGCTATCGGTATTCTATCGCCCGAAATCTCGGCAATGGCCAGCCGGTTCCGGGTCGGTTCGGGAAGCAACCTGGCGTCGTCCAGTATTTTCTCCAGCACCGCCTTTGTTCTCGGCCCCTGCAGCGCCAGCATCGCCATTTTCCCGGTGTGGTCTTCCAGGGTTAGCCTGGGGAAATCTGGCTGGTAGCCCCGGAACCACTCCCGGTCTTTTTCCGTGTTGGCCGCGTTGACCACCAGTAGAAACTCCTTTTCGTCCAGGCGGTAAAGGTAAGCGTCGTCCACGGCGCCCCCGTGCTCATTGGCGATTATCGTGTACTGGGACTGCCCCGGGGCCAGCGCCGCCGCGTTGTTGGTTAGCACCCGCTGCAGGAAGGGCAGGGCGTCTTGCCCGCTGATCAGGAACCGCCCCATGTGGGATATGTCGAACAGACCGCCCGATTTCCGGGTCGCCAGGTGCTCGGTGAGTATTCCTGCCGGGTAGCTGAGGGGCATCTCCCAGCCGCTGAACTCGACCATTTTGGCTCCCAGTCTGATGTGCTCCTCATATAGTGGTGTCCGTTTCATTTTACCCTCCCGGCATCGAAGACTCGGCTGGTGCTTGCTTGCTCACTATTGTATTGTCTTCGGGATGACTTGTCCATAAACTTGCCGACTTGCCCCGGACTCCGGGGCTGGCAAAGGCACGGCTGGCTCATATTATTCCCGGGTACTGTTTGCACTTGGTGAAATCCATTTGTCATTGCGAGGAGCACAGTGACGAAGCAATCTCTAGCCATTGAATTATCCATATCCATATAGAGTGCTTCGCCTTCGACTCGTAATGACATCACCAACCGAAACCGAATCATGCTTATCCCCGTCAAGCTTGACAATCCTCGCCGGCTGTGTTACTAATATTATCACTCTGGCAGGAGATACCCCGCAAGGGGAGCCGAAGGGGCAAGAGAGACGGGCAAAAGACCCGCTTTCTCGAAACTCTCAGGCAAAAGGACTGCCGGAAGTTAAACCTCTGGAGAGACCTGTTAATCAGGTCACCGAAGGGGCAGTTCATCGGAAACGGTGGGCCATCTCTCAGGTAAGAGGACAGGGGCTAATCTGAATGTTCGGGTTAGCCCTTTTTTGTCGGGCGGAAGGGGAAAAAACTCTTGGTGAGAGAGGACTTGAAAATGGATGTCAAAGACTATCGTTTTACCCGCGAGCACGAATGGCTTCGTCCCGAACCGGATAATCTGGGGACGATGGGCATTACCGACTATGCTCAGTCGCAGCTGGGTGACATCGTTTACCTGGAGCTGCCGGCGGTGGGTACTCAGGTAACCCAGTCCGCTAAAATGGGTGAGATTGAAGCCGTTAAGGCGGTCACCGAGTTTTACTCGCCGGCCAGCGGGCGGGTAACCGAGACCAACCAGACTGCTGTCGCCAGTCCCAACCTGGTGAATGAAGACCCCTTCGGCAAAGGGTGGCTGGTCAGGCTTGAGTTGAGTCAACCCTCGGAACTGGATGCCCTGATGAACTATGATCAGTACCGGCAATTTGTCGCTCGGGAGGTGTGAAATCGTGCCCTCACCTTATATCCCCAATACCGACGCCGACCGTCGGGCGATGCTGCGGGAGATTGGGGTCGCTTCGGTTAACGAGCTCTTCCGTGACGTGCCGGAAAAGTTCCTTGACGTTCCGTTCCGCTTGCCTTCGCCTCTCTCCGAACTTGAGCTTAAAGCAGAGCTCAAGCGGATGGCGGATGCTAACGCCAGCCTGGACGACTATGCTTGCTTCCTCGGCGCTGGCTTCTACCGGCATTTTATCCCCTCGGTGGTCGGCCACATCACCGGCCGCAGTGAGTTCTATACCGCTTATACCCCGTACCAGGCCGAGGTCAGCCAGGGGACGCTGCAGTCCATCTATGAGTATCAGTCGCTGGTCTGCCAGTTGACCGGTATGGAGGTGAGCAACGCCGGTATGTACGACGGCAGCACCGCCGCCGCCGAGGCCGCTTTGATGGCCTGCCGGGTTACCGGCAAAAATAAAGTTGATGTCCTGGCGTCGGTAAACCCGCGCTATGTTGACGTGATGGAAACTTATGCCGGCGGCCAGGCTATCTCTTTACATAAACTACCCTCCGATTTTGAAAGCTTATCTGCCGACTCTGCCTGTCTGGTCGTCCAGCAGCCCGATTTTTTCGGCTGTCTTGAGGACCTGGCGTCTGTTGCTGCTAAGGCACACGCCGCCGGGGCGTTGCTCGTCGTCATCGCCGACCCCATTTCCCTGGGCATGTATCGCCCCCCGGCTGATTACGGTGCCGATATCGTCGTCGCCGAGGGGCAGTCGCTGGGCAGCCCGTTGAATTTCGGTGGGCCGGGCCTGGGTATTTTTACCTGCCGGAATCAATATCTGCGCCAGATGCCGGGGCGGCTCGCCGGACGGACGATGGACTCGCGCGGACGGCCGGGCTACGTGTTGACCATGGCTACCCGCGAGCAGCACATCCGCCGTGAGCGGGCTACCTCCAATATCTGCACCAATGAGGCTCTCGTCTCCCTGGCCGCTGCCGTTTACCTGGCGGTCATGGGAAAAAGCGGTCTGCGTCAGGTGGCCGAGCTTTGCTACCACAAGGCGCACTACGCGGCGGCGGCCATCGCCGACCTCGAAGGCTATTCCCTGGTTTTCCCGTCCCCCTTCTTCAGGGAGTTTGTCGTCCGCTGTCCGGTATCGCCCCGCCGCATCAACGAGGCTCTTTACCGCCAGAATATCGTCGGCGGCCTCGATTTGAGCGAGACGCTACCGGATAGCCTGTTACTCTGCGTCACCGAGATGAACACTAAAAGCGAAATCGACCGGATGGTCGAAGTTATGAAAAAGGTAGGGGCGGAAAAATGAGGCGCCATTATCTGTTGCCCGATATCAGCGCCCCCGGCCGGACCGGCTGCCGGTTGCCTGATTTAGACGTGACTCCCTCGGCGCTTCCCTCTGCAGAGATGCTCCGCACCGACCTGGCTTTGCCCGAGGTGAGCGAGGGTGATCTGGTCCGCTATTTCACCGCTTTGAGTGCGCTTAATTACGGCGTGGATACCGGGTTTTATCCCCTGGGCAGCTGCACCATGAAATACAACCCGAAATGGCACGAGGACGTTGCCCGGCTTCCCGGGTTTGCCTCCGTGCATCCGCTTCAGCCGGCTGATTCCGTGCCGGGGGCGCTGCGGCTTATCTTCGAACTGCAAAAATACCTCGCCGAAATTACCGGCCTGGCCGTTTCCAGTCTGGCGCCGATGGCCGGGGCACAGGGCGAGCTGGCCGGTATTCTGATGGTCAGGGCGTACCACCGGAAACGTGGTGAGGCTGCCCGCCGTACCATTCTGGTCCCGGACTCCGCTCACGGCACCAATCCGGCCACTGCCGTCATGGGCGGCTTTGGGACGGCGGTGGTACCTTCTGATGCTGACGGTAACCTCGATATAAAGAGCCTTGATGCCATGATGAATGAGGAAGTCGCCGCCTTGACCCTTACCCTGCCCAATACATTTGGCCTTTTCGACCCTCAAATCCTGGAGATTGCCCGCCTGGTGCACCGGCGGGGCGGTCTGCTCTGCGGTGATGGGGCTAATCTTAACTCCCTGCTGGGTAAGGTGAAATTTGGCGACCTTGGTTTCGATTGCGTTCAGTTGAACCTCCACAAGACCTTCGCCACCCCTCATGGCGGTGGCGGGCCCGGCGCCGGCCCGGTCTGCGTCAATGACACCCTGGCCCCCTTTTTACCTACCCCTCTGGTGGTGGCTGATGGGCGGGACCTCTCCTTTGATTCCCCGCCCGATTCTATCGGCCGTCTGGGCGCCGCTTACGGCAACTTCGGTGTTATGGTCAGGGCTTATGCCTATATCCGGAGTCTCGGTGCTGAAGGGCTGAAGGAAGTCAGTGAAAACGCCGTCCTCAACGCCAACTATCTGAAAGAAAAATTGAAGAAACATTACCACCTGCCCTATGACCGACCCTGCCTGCACGAGGTCGTTCTTTCCGGAAAACGGCAGAAAGTCGACGGCGTCCGAACGCTGGATATCGCCAAGCGCCTGCTCGACTACGGCTTTCATCCCCCCACCATCTATTTCCCGCTCGTCGTCGAGGAAGCTATCTTGATTGAACCTACCGAGACGGAGAGTAAAGAGACGCTGGACGCTTTTGTTGGCGCTATGCTGGAGATTGCCCGTGAGGCCGAAGAAAATCCGGACTTGTTGCGCGGCGCGCCCCATGATACTCCCGTAAACCGCCTCGACGAGGCGGCCGCTGCCCGGAAACCGGACCTGCGCTGGAAAATGTGAAGGCAGTTTAGGGTATTATTTTAACTTTAGGAGATATATATGAAGATTAAAATCGGTTTCATCGGCGCCGGGACCGTCGCCACCACTTTTGCCATTAAGCTGGCAGAAGGCGGTTATCCCGTCGTTGCCGTGGCTGACCCCGACTCGGAACTGACGCGGCGTATGGCTCACCGTGTTCAGGGTTGCCGGGTTTTTACTGCCAACCAGGCAGTGGTTGATGCCGCCGACCTGGTTATCATCGCCACCTGGGACCAGGCGATGGCCGAGGTTATCAATCAGCTTAGCTGGCGGGAGGGTAAGAGTGTCGTCCACACCAGCGGCTTTTTCGGCACCGATATCCTGGAGCCGGCCCGGCAGGCCGGGGCGTATGTCGGCGGCTTCCACCCCGCCCAGCTTTTCGCCAACCTTGACCAGGCGCTTACCGCTCTGCCCGGCTCCACCTTCTGTCTCATGGGCGAGCCGCCCCTGCTCGATACTCTGAAGGATATGGTCACCGCTTTGCAGAGCCGTTACATCGTGCTCCGTCCGGACCAGAAACCCCTCTACCACGTCGCTCTCGCCTTCGCCTGCGATTTTACCATGGTCTGCGTCAAGATTTGCACCGAACTGTTCCAGAAATTCGGCGTCTCCTCACCGGAGGCCATCAAGGCGGTCACTCCTATCCTGCGTGGTGCCGTCGACGGCATCACCACTCTGGGCTTCCCGGACTGCTTTTCCGGGCCGGTTACCCGGGGAGATTTGTCGGTTATCGGTAAGCACGTCTCCACTCTGGAAGAAAATGCCCCTGAATTAACCGCCTTGTTCAAGACGCTGGAGAAGCACATCGTTCCCATGGCGCTGGCTAAAGGCACCATTGACGAGGCCACGGCGCAAAAAGAGCTTGACCTCTTGCGTTAAACCGGACCTGTTTATGCTTGACAGGACTTTAGGCTGATGATAGCGTGATTTGAAAGGAGGCACTGACATGGCATTTGATATCGATGAGCGAGAACTGGCTCAGGAAATGACTTTTGACCCGCAGGGAAGATGGTGGAACTGCTACACCAACCTGCTGCCGGAGGTCACCCGGAATTACGCTCTCCCTAAAAAAGTTATCATCAAAGATGAAACTCTACGCGAAGGTACCACCGTGCCCGGTCGGAAGCCCCTCTCCATGGCGGCGCTGCTGGAAGTGGCCGTTGCCCTGGAAGAGGCCGGCTTTACCGAACTCGAGGTCGGCTTTACCGCCGCCGTTGACGAGCACCGTGATTTTGCCCGCATGCTGAAGCGGGAAGGTATCCGCATGAAGCACAGCGCTCATACCCGCACCTGGGCTAAAGATTGGAAAGCGGAGATTGACGGCGTCATCGAAGCGGGCGCCGATATTGTCAACCTTATTGGCTTCGGTACCTCCGAGACCGAGAAATTCGCCCTGCCCGATGTCCGCAAAGAGGAAGTCGCCGAGCTTTATGCCCGGCAGGTGGAATATTCCCTCAAGCAGGGAGTATTTACCTCCTACATGTTGAGCACCAACGTGACCCGCCTCGATATCGTTCACGATTCTTATAAAGCGGTCGGTGAGGTGGGTGTCAACCGGGCTTATGTCGCTGACGGCTACGGCGCTTCCACTCCGGAGGGAATCAAGTTCATGATTACCTACATCAAAGACCTGCTGCCGCCGGGGGTAGAGATTGGCCTTCACCAGCACAACGATTTCGGCCAGGCCACCGCCAATGCCCTGGCCGCGGTCACCGTCGGCGCCAGTGTCATCGATACTGCCGTCAACGGGCTCGGCGACCGTGGCGGCATACCCTCCGCCGATTGGGTAGTCGCCTCACTGGAAGCCCTTTACGGCGTGCCCACGGGGATAAAGCTGGACAGGCTGAAGCCGCTTTCCAACCTGGTGGCCAAACACTGGGGTATCCCCATCGAGCCGCACCGTCCCGTCATCGGCGATAATATGTATCGGCATGAAACGGATATCCACATCGCCGCCCTGCTCTCCGGCCACTGGTATGCCTATAACGTGATTAAACCGGAGGTGCTCGGTGCTAAGGAGAGTCTGGAGTTCGGTCTTTCCGCGCTGGCTAAAGGTGAGACCAGCGCCGTCGGCGTTAAGATTAGCCAGATGGGGCTCAAGGCGACCGATGAGCAGTTCGACCGTATTCTCGACCTTATTCGTCAGGAAATAAAGCAAAACCCCAGAGGCTTCGCTACCGAAGAGAAGGTAGGTAAAATTATTAAACAGGTATTGAAATAAAAAAGGAGGCCGCCCTTGGTCACTCTGAAAGAGAAAATCGGTGTTGCTGTTATTGGCATGGGACGTGTCGGCAGGACCCACCTTGACGCCATTGCTTTGAACCCGGATATCGCCCGCCTCGCCGCGGTGATTGACACCGACGAATCGCGTGCCCGCGCGGCGGCGGAGGAGACCGGCACAAAATATTATCTCAGTGTTGACGAAGCCCTCACCGACCCTGAAATACAGGCGGTGGTAATCTGCCTGCCGCATAATCTGCACCAGCCGGTCGCCATGCAGGCGATGGACGCAGGCCGCCACGTTCTCGTCGAAAAACCGATGGCCACCAGCTTCGCTGACGCCAGGGAGATGGTTGACCGGGCAAAGGAAAAAAAGCTGGTGCTCCAGGCGGGACAGGACTTGCGCTTTCTCGACTCCTTCCAGGAGGCCAAACGGCGCGTGATGAACGGCGATATCGGCCAAGTCTTCAACATTCTCTTCGTTATGGCGGAAGCCTTCACCCTGACGCCGGCCCCCGGCCGTTTTACCACCCCGCCCTGGTGGCGGGACGTGGAGAAAACCGGCGGCCTGTGCTTCCCGATGATGGGCGCCCACACCGTCGATATTATTCTCTGGCTCTGCGAGGGGAAAAAACCGGTGCGTGTCTATTCTGAGGCGGCTTCCATCAACCCGGAACTGGAGGGTATGGACGAGGTCATCATTACCATTCGATTTGATGATGGCGCCATGGCCACCAATCACCTCTCCCTCAATACCATGCCGGCTCGGAACGACCTGTTAATCGTCGGTACTGAAGGCAGGATTCAGATAAACATCGCCGGCGGGCACGATTTGAAGCAGCTGGTGGGCGTCTTTTCCACCGAGTTATACCTCGGCGATAAGCTCATCTCCAGCGGCACCCAGCATCCGCACAATTTCGCCGTGGCGACCAGAGAGTTTGTCAGCGCAATTCTGGAAAAGCGCCCGTCCTCGGTTGGGCATCATGACATTCTCAATCAGATGGCTATTCTGGACGCCGCCCGGAAGTCCGCTGAAATCCACCAGCCGGTGCTGTTATAATACTTCGGAGTCTTGAGTTGCCGTTGTGCGGTCAAGGGGCTACTTGCGCTTGCTGCCTCTGGCCGCGTCCGGTCTCTTCGGGTATTCGTGCTTCAGGCCAACGCGGTCGAACCAGGTTTTTTCCACCCTTTTCAGTTCCCTGACCAGTTCCTCTGGCAGCGGTTCTGGCCGGTGATTTTCCAGAATTTCAATTGTCCTCTGCTGCAGCCTCTCTTTGCCCGTGTCTACATCCGGCGGCTTGGAAAAGCTGCGGTCGAATATCTTGGGTACCCAGAACCGGCGGAAGTGCTTTCGGGTGTGGCTCTCTGTGAGATAGGTAGCCTTCGGACCCAGCTTCTCAATCAGGTCGAGAGGTAAGGTTTCCTCGTTGATTTCCATGCCCCCCGTCAGCACTTTGACCATGTCGATTATCTCGTCTTCCAGGACAAAGAGTTCCGGCGAGATTACCGTGGAGTGGTACATCAGCCCGATGTTGTGGACCAGGTCCACGCCGGAAAGCGCCAGGGCCATTATCTGGTAGGTGGCGTCGGTCGCCGCCTGTATCCCCACCACGTCGGCATCGGTCATTCCCGCCGTGCCCATTATCGGCAGCTTGTAATAATGGCTCAGTTCGGTCAACGCTATCAGCATGACGCTCAGTTCCGGGGCGCCGGTGGCGAAGATGGTCGTTTTCATGTCCATTATCGAAGGTATTGACCCGATGATGATTGGTGTTCCCGGCTTTTTCAGCTGCAGCAATACCAGCTGGCTCAGCACCTCCGCGTTGGAGATGGCCACGCACCCTGCCAGCGTCGCCGGTGCCGTGGCGCCCGCCATCGGCATCGGATACACGAAGTTCGGGATGCCTTTCTCGGCGCAGAGCAGGCTTTTCTCCAGGGCGTCCTTCCCCTGGGTCAGCGGGCTTACCGGCTCGGAAGCCCCCATGAAAAAAGGCCGCTTTCGCAGCTCCTCTTCTCCCCCGGCCACCATGGCGCACAGGTCGATCATTTCTCTCAGGCTTTGGACGTCGTTGATTTGGCAGCCTACCGGCATGTTTGAATTCAGTATCAACTGGAGTAGACCTACTTTGTCCGAGATGCTGGTGGGTATGGTTCTATTTGATATCGTGCTGTAGACTCGCTCAATGTTTGGTAGGGCATCGCACAGCCTGGCCATGTCGGCGATGTCCTCGATGTACATCAGTCTTCGCTTTTGCGTGTACGGGTCGATAATCTCCGGCATGTCCACCGCTGTCCCGAAATGGGTGCCCGTCTGTCCGTTGAGCACTATTGCCGGCTTGCCGTCCCGGCTGTACAGCGTAATCGTCTTGGGGGCTGTTCTCAGTGCCTGTTCTACCAGGTAGGAGGGGATTTTTACTGCTTCTGGATTTGATACGTCGGCGCCGGCCTGGCCCAGTATGTCAATGGCTTCTTTGTCGGCGAAGGAGACACCGGCTCTTTCCAGGATTTGCAGGGTGGCCATGTGCAACTCTTCTATCTGCTTGTCCGATAGTAAGCGGAATTGCGGGCTGCCGAAGCTGCTGTAATTTGATTTCATTGACTTGCACCTCTTTGCCGTTTGTCGGTAGGTTCCGAGAGGCCGATGGTGTCTTACTTCTGTTTTCGCCGTTCCTTCAGCTTGGGGCGTCCCGCTGCGGTGGCGATTATTTCCGTCCCCAGATAAAGCAGGTCGGCGCCGACCCGTACTATCCGCTCGTCCTCGCTGACCTGCAGTTTTATTCGGTTCGCCCCGGCTTCATGGGCATGCTTCCGGGCTAATCTGACGACGGTGCGCCGGGCGTAAGACCTGGCGTCGTCCAGTGCCTCGTAATCACGCACCCCGGACGGCGCATAAACCCGGTAAGGAGTCTCCTTTCCTTCCGGTTGCTGTATCAGGATGCGCACCTTCTGTACCACCGCCCCGGCCGCCGCCCCGATAGCGTTGGCTACCTCGGCATGCTCGGGGATGAAAATTGGCGTGTTCAGCTTCGCTGCCAGCGGCTTTAGATAGGTTACCGCCGGCGCACCGATGCCGATAATCGGTCGCTTCACTGAGAAAGTCACCGAAAGGTTGCCGCCGTCTTCGGCGCCGAGTGCCCGGTTCACCAGCCGGTTGACCACCTTGTCTCCGTTCTTCAGGGAAAAGTCACCGTCCTCGGCCAGGACGCTCTCGATCAAAATATAGCCGGCCTGTATTATCACTTCCCTGACCACGCGTTCGCAAAAAGATTCCTTGCTGATACCCAACCGCCGTCCCCACAGTTCTGCCCCCAGCTCGGCTGCCTCCGTGGAACCGCTACGGTATTTGCCCAGTACGTGGACGGCATCGGTGGGCGTAAAAGCGCTGCTGACCACCAGTCCGTGTTCCCTCAATCCGTCCAGGGCATATCCGAAATAGGAAGTCGTTTTCACCCCGTCGGACAGGCTGGTCATGGGAACAGGGCCATTGCCCAGCAGTTCCCATATCTCCTGTTGCGTCGGAGAGATATTATCCTGGTCTGGTTTTAACGGCCGCTCACGGGTGATAAAACGGCCGGTATCATCGCCGGGAGTTTCCCTCATCTGGGACTGTATCAATTCCAGCGCTGCCGGGTACTCCGCGACCAGTAAGCTCAGCGGGACCACCCGGCGCGGGCCTACCCCCAGGCGGCCGCCGTCGTCAATGTGGATTTCACTGTCGCCGCCCAGTCCCGTGGTGCGCATGTCTATCGCCTCTACCATCGTCCGCCAGCCGCCCACCTCCGCACCCTCGTGATTCAGAATTAAGCGGCCGCCGTGTACGGCGGCGATATCTGTGGTCGTGCCGCCCATGTCGATTACAAAACCGTCTTTTTCGTCGCACAGGTGCAGGGCGCCGATAACGCTGGCCGCCGGTCCGGACATGATGGTCTCCACCGGCCTTTCCAGCGCCAGTTGGGCGTCCATCAGCGAGCCGTCTCCCTTCACTACCATCAGCGGGGCGTTGATACCCTGCTCGTCCAGTATCCGGGAAACGCTCGTGATGAGCTCTTGCAGTAGCGGTATCAGCCGCGCGTTCAGGGCTACCGTCATGGCACGCCGCGGCGCATCGAGTTGTGACGTCAGTTCATGCCCGCAAGTTACCGGCAGTCCGGTCATCCGGTGTATCATCCGCCGTATTCTAAGTTCGTGCGTCGGGTTACGCACTCCGAAAAAGCCGGAAACGGCAAACGCCGCCACCTTTGACGCCCGTTTCCTGACTGCCTCCCGTACCATCTTGATATCCAGGGGCTGCTGTTCCTTGCCGTCCACCCCGTGGCCTCCCCGGACGAGAATGATGTTCTTTTTGGCGGCCAGCCTCTCCAGCCTGGCATCGGCCACCATGTGTGGCTCGTACCCCACCAGTATCAGGCATATCTGGCTGCCCCTCCCCTCCACGATAGCGTTGGTCGCCAGGGTTGAGGACAGCGAGACCAGTTGGATATCCGGCATCGGGTCGGGCAGCACCGCCTGGACGGCGTTTCGTATCCCCACCGCGAGGTCGTACCTGGTCGTCAGCGCCTTGGCAGTAGCGATGATGCCGCGCTTGCTGTTCAGAAGCACGGCATCCGTGTAGGTACCGCCGGTATCTATTCCCAGAAAAACGGACATATCACCCCTTATTTTAACCGCCGGTAATTATCACGTCAAACCGTATTTAAAAACACGGAACACGACCCTTTAGACAGCTATAACATTTATATTATATCGATAAACGTAATATATTATAGATATAGTATTATAATACGTAATATTATTACTCCATATCGCCTTGACAAACCGTGAAAACGTAATAAAATGACATTAGAATATACTAGAGGAGGTTCTCATTGTGAATGAAACAGAAGGTAGCGCCATGCGTCAGACCTTGCTCATCGGGCAGGACGAGGTTAAAAACCTGCTTGGTATGAGTGAAACGTTACGGATAGTGGAAGAGGCCTTTGTCCTGAAAGCGCAGGGGAAAACCATCATGCCCTGCAAGATATATCTGGACCTGCCGGAATATCACGGTGATTTTCGGGCTATGCCCGCCTACATTGACGGTAGTGCTGGCATTAAATGGGTAAGTGTTTACCCGGAAAATCGTAAATATGACCTGCCCTCGGTCATGGCCGTTATTATTTACTGTGACCCCAATAATAGTTACCCTCTGGCTATCATGGACGGTACTTACATCACCAGCATGCGGACCGGCGCCTCCGGCGGCATTGCCGTCAAGTATCTTGCCCGCGAAGATTCCTCGGTTATCGGCATGGTCGGCGTCGGTGAGCAGGCGGAAACTCAGCTGATGGCTATTAAGGAAGTCCTGCCTTCGATTACGCAGGTGAAGGCGTTTTCTCCCGACGAGGAGTCCTGTCGGCGGTTTGTCCGGAAAATAGGCGAGCAATTGAATCTGAACATACGTCCGGTGGGTTCCGTTGCCGAGGCCGCCGAAGCCGATGTTATTGTTGCCACCACTTATGCCACCGGTCCGGTGGTTTTGAAAGAGCACGTCCGCCCCGGTACCCATATCAACGCCATCGGCGCCGATGCTCCCGGAAAACAGGAACTCGACCCATCTTTGCTGTCTGGGGCTAAGATAATAGTTGATGACCTGGAGCAGGCCGGTCACTCCGGTGAGATTAACCTTCCCCTGGCAAAGGGAGATATAACCATCGAAAACATTCACGGCACCTTGGGAGAAATAGCCGCTGGTGCCGCCGTGGGCCGGGAAAATGATGAAGAAATAACTATCTTTGACTCCACCGGTCTGGCCATCCAGGACTTGGTTTGCGCTAAACTGGTCTATGAAAAAGCCAGCCGGACCGGGGCGGTTGCTTTTCGGTTCTTCTAGTACTTAAAGTAGCCTGCTTTGACACGGCGCCTGTTGCCCGGGTATCCGTTGAGATGCGCGAAAAGAGAAGATAATGGGGGTTCGCCAGGGTTATTGTGCGGACATAGCGATAGAAAATAGCTCCAGCTGATGACTGAAAATACCTGGGGAATTTTCTGGAGTAGACGTAACCGGCGGGAACCGGAACTAAATGTCCGGTTAAAAAAGCATGAGACCTTGACATAATATCTCAGGTGGTGATGGCCGTTTCCCGGAGATGAGGAGGGAATCGTCTATTGACAGCTAAAGGTAAATCACCTAAACTTACCCAAATACGGTAATTATAGAATTGAACTTGACAAAACATAAGAACTACGATACCATTGTCCAATCACGTTCGATTCAGAAATAAAGGGGGAAATGAGCCTTCCCATCATTCAGTTCTTTGGGTTATCTCAGAAATTTGTTAAAGGAGGTGATTAATTTCAGGAGAAATGACTATAAGTTGGTTTGTTAGTGAACACTATTAAGGAGGTAAAATGGGTAAACGAATTATATCTACAGTAATGGTTTTGGTATTTGTCGTTGCGCTGGTTGTTGCCGGCTGCGCGGCACCTGCCCCTGCGCCAGCACCTGCCCCTGCCCCGGCACCCGCTCCTGCCCCTGCCCCCGCTCCTGCTCCTGCTCCTGCCCCGGCTCCGGCACAGCCCGCGGAGGTAATCAAGTGGACTGCCCAGTCTGCTTTTGCGTCTGGTGACCCTGCTCATGTCGTGGCAGAGAGGATAGTAAGGCTACTTGAGGATGCGTCCGGTGGACGACTTGAAATCGATTTCTTTGCCGGCGGGGCGGTTGTCCCGGCCGCAGAAGAGGCTAGTGCTCTGCGTACTGGCACCCTTGATTTTGTCTACGGTGCCAATGGCTATAACCAGCACCTCGAGCCCGTCTTCCCGCTGTTCGACCAGATGGTCGGTGGTCTTTCTGACCCGCAGTTGGCGTACTGGCTGGAAGGTGGTGGCGGCTACGAGCTGGCCGAAGAGGGCTACGCGAAATTTGGCATTGTTTATCTGGCTAGCCACTTGTGGTCTCCGGAAGACTTTGCTTATACCGACTTCCCTCTGGAAACCGTTGACGACATTAAGAAACTGAAGATGCGCACTGCTGGTATCGGTGGAGAAGTCCTCACCATGATGGGCGCTTCCACCGTCTTCCTGCCCGGCGGAGAGCTCTACGAGTCCATGCAGAGAGGCGTCATCAATGCTTTCGAGTATGGTGGAGCCGCCGAAATGTGGGAAATGGGCTTCCATGAAGTCGTGGACTACATGTATCTCTCGCTCAGCCGCGCTCCCTCGGACAGCAGCAACTGGTTGGTTAGCGATGAGGCCTGGAGTGAAGTTCCCGATGACCTGAAACTGGTTATTAAGCACATCTTGAGGGGCGCTATCAATACTCTCTGGCTGGAACAGCTGGCCAAGAATGGTGCCGCTGTGGAAATGATTAAAGACTACGGCGTAATCGTTGAGAGACTCCCCATAGAGATAGAAGACGCTGTCCTGGCGGCGGCTATCGAGTTCTTTGACGGCAAGATAGCCGAGTACGGTCGGGATAGTTACTATGCCCGGGTGGTCCTTTCCCAGCGGGCGTACAAGATACTGGCTGAATCACAAAGCGTGTTCTAAACCACTAACCTCAGACGGTAAACGCAGCGTGTATCGGTAAGACACCATGTTTCCCCCGCCCCGGATATATACTCGGGGCGGGGGACTGTATACATTAATCCAGAGGACATGACTCTTAAATAACTTTAAGCAAAAACAAGGATGTGTCACTCGTGATGAGAAAAACGGTGCAGATATGCGAAGCTATTAGTGAATGGACGGGGCACATCGTCATGTGGTTTGGTCTTGCCCTTGTCCTTCTGCTTACCTGGGAAGTCTTCATGAGGTACGTCTTGCAGTCGCCCACCATATACTCCTACGAATACTCCACGATGTTAGGGGTTGCCATCGGTGCCGGAGGCATGGGTTTCGCCCACAAGTATCATGGCCATGTCCGGGTGGATGTATTCTGGAGACTCCTGTCACCCCGGGGCAGGGCAATCTCTGACACCATCACCGGTATCATCTTCTTTTTCCCGTTTATCCTCATTGTGGCCATTACTTCCTCGGAATGGGCCTTGCAGGCCTTTGTGGAAGGCGAAATAATGACCAAAACCTATCTCTATCCTCCCGCCTGGCCGATCCGGACGGTCATGGCGCTGGCATTTTTCCTGTTTTTGCCCCAGGGTATTGCCAAGCTCATTCGCGATTTGCATCTGTGGATTAAGAAAGAAGAACTATGATTGATATTAGTCCTGAGCTTATCACTATCCTCATGATGGGGGGACTGCTGGTCACCGTGATGCTTGGGTTCCCCCTGGCTTTTCCCATCGGTACGGTAGCTTTGGTCGTCGGATATCTCGCCTTTGGGCCGTCTGTCTTCCACCTCATTTACCAGCAGCTATTTGCCCTCCTGCATAATTACGTCCTCCTGGCGCTGCCCCTCTTTGTCTTTATGGGCGTGGTTTTGGAGTACTCCGGAATTGCCGATAGAATGTATGACGCCTTGTATCTCCTGCTCAGCGGTCTCCGGGGTGGGCTGGCCATCATCACCGTGCTGCTCGGTACTATCCTCGCTGCCTGCGTCGGCGTCATTACCGCTTCGATCACCATGCTTTCGGCGCTCTCCCTTAAAGCCATGGTAAGTCGGGGTTATGATAAAAGTCTGGCCGCGGGTGCCATCTGTGCCGGCGGCAGTCTTGGTATTCTTATCCCGCCCAGTGTTATGCTGGTTATTTATGGGCCAATGGCTAGAATTTCGGTAGGAAAGCTGTTTTTTGGCGCCATGATACCCGGCCTTCTCCTGGCTATTTTATATACTATTTACATTGTCGTCCGTTGCCATACTAAACCGGAGCTCGCCCCCACGGTGCCCGTGGAGGAAAGGTCCGTTCCCATGCGGCATAAGATGAAGTTGCTCTTCACCTCGCTGCTTCCGCCCGTGGCCATCATCCTGTCAGTACTGGGCACTATCTTTGCCGGCATCGCTCCTCCCACCGAGGCCGCCGCTGTCGGTGCCTTTGCCGCTCTCGTCTTGACGGCGTCGTATAGACGTCTCACCTGGCCGGTGATGAAAAACATATTGCGCCGCTCGCTGGTTATCAGCAGCATGGTCATGTTTATCGGTGCCACCTCGGTTGCCTTCACCGGAGTCTTCCTCAAAGGTGGTGGTGGAGAGGTGGTGCAGAATGCCGTGCTGGCCGCGCCCGGCGGTCGCTGGGGCATCTTCTTTGTCGTCATGTTCATCTACTTTATCCTGGGATTTTTTATCGAGTGGCTGGGCATCTTCTTCATCATGGTTCCCATACTGGCGCCCCTGGCCCCCATGCTCGGTTTCGACCCCGTCTGGTTCGGCATTATGATTTGTGTGAACCTCCAGATGTCTTTCCTCACGCCGCCGTACGCCTTCGCCATCTTTGTTCTCCGAGGTGTCGCTCCGCCTGAAGTTGGGCTGACTTCAGCCCATATCATACGCGGTGTACTCCCCTATATTTTTATCATCATGTTTGCCATGCTTCTCATGGTGATCTTTCCGTCGATAATCACCTGGCTACCCGGCATGATGATTAGATAGCCCCTGGAACAGACGGCTTGGTCCATCGGGTCACCTGACCGCAGGTAAAGGTTGGCATTAAGTCTCGCCATGTCTGAAAACAAGAAAGCTGGACTCTTTTATGGCTACGTTATCGTAGCGGCTGCCTTCCTGGTCATGGCTTTGATGTGGGGCGGCCTTTTCACCTTCGCCGTCTTTTTTGAACCGCTGCTGGAAACCTTCGGCTGGACCCGGGCGGTGACCTCGGGGGCTTACTCACTGGCGCTGCTTTTGGTCGGCCCCTTCGGTATTCTTTCCGGAAAATTAACTGACCGCTTTGGCCCTCGCCTGGTCGTTATCGGTGGCGCCCTCCTCTTCGGTGCCGGCTTTTTACTGCTGTCACAGACGCGCACCATCGGCCAGTTTTACCTGTATTATGCCATTGTCGGTGCCGGTATGAGTGCCACTGTCGTTCCCATGGCGTCGACGGTCGCCCGCTGGTTCACCCGGCGGCGCGGCATGATGACCGGCATTGCCTTAGCCGGCCTCGGCATCGGGGTGATGGTAATGCCACCCCTGGCCGCTGGCCTTCTCCTCCGCTTCCATTGGCCGGTCACTTATCAAATTATCGGTATTGCCGTCATGTTCCTGATCATCCTGGTGGCTCAGGTCCTTAAACGAGACCCCTCCCGGATTGGTCAACTCCCCTTCGGTGATGACCGGCTCGCCGGTCTGGAACCGGTGACAGTGAAAAGTTTTACCCTCAGGCAAACATTGCGTCATCGCCAGTTCTGGTTGCTGGCCGGGGCGTTTCTCGGCTTTGTCGCCAGTTCCGGTGCCATCCCCACCCATATTATCCTGCACGCCACCGGCTTTGGCATCCCCACCGCGAGCGCCGCCGTTATTCTGGCGGTTATCGGTGGCTCGACTTCGCTGGGTAGAGTTATCATCGGCATCGTCGCCGATAGAATTGGCTGTAAAAAAGCCCTTATCGTCGTTCTGCTGCTGGAATCGGCCGCTTTATTCTGGCTATTGACCATCCGGGAGTTATGGATGTTTTATGCTTTCGCTGCCCTTTTCGGTTTCGGTCAT
Source organism: Chloroflexota bacterium (assembly GCA_022574315.1). GTDB lineage: Bacteria > Chloroflexota > Dehalococcoidia > Dehalococcoidales > RBG-16-60-22 > JACZSH01. Next base: position 19,552 of record JACZSH010000012.1, read on the forward strand.
GGCGGTGCCGTCGCCCTGATGTCCCCCTCGATTGCTCAGTACTTCGGCTTGAGTTCGCACGGAATCATCCTGGGGGTCATCATGAATGGTAACCAGATTATTGAAAGTATCAGCACCGTGGCGGCGGGCCATATCTTTGACGTTACCGGCAGCTATTATCCGGCCTTCACCGCCTTTGCCGTCACCAGCTTTTTCGGTGCTTTGCTTGCCTGGCGATTGAAACCCACCGGGCTTAATCTGCGCTCGTGATTATGCCCCGTAGCCTTGACTTGAACCGGCATAGCGGCTATATTGAATTATTGCGCCGCTGAAGAAAGGAGACACGGCACATGTCCGAAAAACCGGTCAATGTTCTCGTCACCAGTTACGTCGGCGAGGAAAACAATCGCTCCATCGCTGACCTCAGCCCCCGGGTAAATCTGAAAGACGCTTCTTCCCTTGTCCGTGCCGAGCTGAGCGGTGATTCAGCCTCTAAAGAACGGTTAGACGCCCTGCTCGCCGAAGCCGAGGTTATCTACGGTTGCTGGTCGCATCACCCCGGTTCGGATCTCCCCCTGAATCTCATCGCCCGTGCCCCGCGCCTGAAATGGGTACACTCCCAGTCTGCCGGGGTAGATTCTTTCCTCGATCCGCCGCAGGCGGCGATAACTTCGAATACTGACATCGCCAGCAGCCGTGTCATCATCACCAATGCCGGTGGCACTCATACCACCGCCATGGCTGAGTTGGTTCTGGAAAACATGCTCCAGCTCGCCAAGCAGGCCCCGGCACGCTTTCGTTGGCAGCAGGAAAAACGCTGGGTGGAGTTTTCACCGGCCCTCTTGCGCTCCCGGACGGTCGGCATCATGGGCATGGGTTACGGACGGGAAGTCGCCCGCCTGGCCAGAGCTTTTGGCATGAAGGTAATGGCTACCCGTCGTACTGTCCGACCCGGTGACCGCCTGCCCAACGTGGACGTCTTGCTGCCTCCGGAACAGTTGCCCCGCCTGCTCGCCGAAAGCGACTATGTGGTCGTGCTTATTCCGCTCACTCCGGAGACATTTAAAATGTTTGGTGAAAAAGAGTTTCGCGCCATGAAATCCACCGCCTACCTCATCAATATCAGCCGCGGCAACGTCATTGACGAAGCGGCCATGATACGCGCCCTGGAAGAAGGCTGGATTGCTGGCGCCGGCCTGGATGTATTTGCTGAGGAACCCCTGCCTCCGGGCAACCGGCTCTGGGAGCTTCCCAATGTCGTTTACAGCGCTCACGTCGGCGGCGACTACCAGGGAAATCTGGAGAAGATAACCGTCCAGTTCGGCGTCAACCTGGTGCGTTACCTGGACGGAAAACGTCTCTATAACGTGATAAACAAAAAGAAAGGCTATCAGACTTCCGGGCCTCATTTTCGGGAGCAGTTTTGAGCGGTATCTTTTTCTGGGCGTCCCGGTCTTCGTTCTACCGGAAGCTTATCTGAAATCGTTTACTTATAAAAGGGAGATTAAGGTTATGACCGAAGAATCGCCATTGGCTGATGATAAATTCACCACTTTTCTGAGAGCTCCCCATTG
>JACZSH010000096.1 GCA_022574315.1 Chloroflexota bacterium
GCCATACTCGACCTGCTCGACGTCAACCGGGGAATCGTGGTTATCACCAAGAAAGACCTGGTTGATGAAGAATTGCTCCTCCTGGTCAGAATGGAAATCGAGGAGTTGATTGGCACCACCTGTCTGGCCGGTTCTCCCCTGGTGGCTGTCTCGGCGCTGACCGGGGAAGGCTTACCGGCGCTGGTCTCCACCATCGATGAGCAGCTAGGTAACGCGGCACCGAGACGGGACCTGGGTCGGCCCCGCCTCCCTATCGACCGCGTTTTCACCATGGCTGGTTCCGGCACCGTGGTTACCGGCACGCTGATTGACGGTTCGCTTTCGGTGGGCCAGGAGGTGGAGATAGTCCCTGCCGGCTTGAAATCGCGCCTGCGGGGACTGCAGACCCACAAGGCTCGCCTGGAAGTGGTCGAGCCGGGGAGTCGGGTGGCGGCTAACCTGGTGGGGGTGGCTACCGATCAGTTGAAGCGCGGCGACGTGCTCACCAGGCCGGGATGGCTGGTGCCCACGAGGATGCTGACGGTAAACCTTAGCCTGCTTCCTTACCTGCGCTATTCGGTGCGGCACGGCACTACGGTCAGCTTCCATACCGGCGCCGCGGAGACAATGGCTAAAGTCCGCCTGCTGGAAGGAGATACGCTTAAGCCGGGTGCGTCCACCTGGGTACAGCTATTATTGTCGCAGCCCGTAGCCGCCGTCAACGGCGACCATTATATTATCCGGTCGACCACGGAAACCCTGGGCGGCGGCAAAATCGTCGATGTCCGGGCAAAACGACTCCGCCGGTTCCGTCCGGAAATTATCGATAACCTGAAAGCGAGACAGGAAGGCACCGCCGAAGAAATCATCCTGGCGCTGCTGGAAACGAAGAAATCTCTGGAAATCCCCACCCTGCTCACCCAGTCCGGCCAATCGATTGAGGAAGCACAACCGGCCATCGAATCACTGGTCAGGGAAGGGAAAGTGGTCCGGCTTGGCCAGGGTGACCAGGGTCAACTGATGACCGCTGCCGACTGGAAACGTCTGACCGATAAGGCGGTAGGTACCCTCCGTGACTACCATCGGCAGAACCCCATCCGTCCCGGGATGCCCCGGGTGGAGCTGGGTAGCCGGTTGAAGCTGGGGACATACGCGGCGGCCGCCCTCCGTCAACTGGTCGAACAGGAGACTATTATTGAAGACGGGGCCACGGTGCACCTGCCCGCCCACCGCGTTGAGTTTACCCCGGCCCAGCAGGCAAAAATCGATGCTTTCCTGCGTTCACTGGGGCAGAACCCTTATTCGCCGCCCGGCGACCTTATCCCCGAGCCTGACCTGCTCAACTGGCTCGTTGAGCAAAAGAAGGTGGTTAAAGTCAGCGAGGGTGTCGTCTTCACCGTTGCCGCCTACCGGGAAATGGTGGCCCAGGTGACCGCCCACATCAGGGCTAACCGCCGGGTGAGCCTGGCGGAAGTCCGGGACATGTTCCGCACCAGCCGCAAATATGCCCAGGCCCTGCTCGAGCACATGGACGGGGAGAAGATAACCCGCCGCGTCGGTGACGAGCGGGTGCTGGTCTAATCGTGGGTTTCCGCGGCATGGTGACAACTGTCTCATTTGACTCCAATCCATTGCCAAAAGGAATATTCTATGTTAATATGGGAATTGACCGCTCTGGCCGGACAAGTCAAGAAGGCAGGAGATGATAGAAGAGATATCTCTGAATGTAAAGGAATATAAAGACCTCTGCGACAGCGCTAACGACCTGATGCAATCGGTTACCCCGGATAGGCGCTTCCGGTATGTCAATAATGCCTGGCACCAGGTTCTGGGATACAGTAAACGGGAAGCTACCGGAATGACCGTTTGGGATATTATTCACCCGGATGAACTGGAGCACTTTCAGGAGATATTTATGAGGGTGATGTCCGGAGAGGATGTCGGTCTGGTCACCACCACTTTTGTGACCAGGGACGGGCGGAAAGTTTTTGTTGAAGGCAACATTAACTGTCACTTTGCGGATGGCAAACCGGTTTATACACGGGCCATATTCCGCGATATCACCAAACGCAAGCAGACAGAGGAAGAATTTGAAAAAATATTTAACCTCTCTCCAGATATGGTGGGTATTTTCACTACTGAAGGAGAATTAGTCAAAGTCAATCACTCCTGGGAAACGATTCTGGGTTATAAGACTGAAGAACTTCTTAAGATGGGCTGGGCTAATCTTGTCCACCCGGACGATGTGGAAAGGACAAACAAGGAGGTGGAGGAACAGTTAAAAGGCAGTCCGGTTGTAAATTTTATCAATCGATATAAATGCAAAGATGGTTCATATAAAACACTTGAGTGGCAGGCAACATTTGCTAAGGGGGGTATTGTTTATGCTACTGCTCGTGACATTACCGAACGCAAGCGGGCAGAGGAGGAAATCGGAAAATTCAAGACGATTACTGAAAAAGCCAACTATGGAATCGCCATGATTGACGCTGAGACGAATAATATCGTCTACACAAATAAAACCTTTGCCCACATGCACGGATATGCAGACGACCAGTTAATCGGCTGTCACTATTCTGTCCTGTTTACCGAAGAGCAATTAAAGGAAGCCGAAAAGCTTAAAGAGGAAGCTTTAACCGAAACAGATTTTGGAACCAAGGAATTATGGCGCAAGAGGCATGACGGCAGTGTCTTCCCAACTATCACCCGGAGTATCGTAGTTAAAGATGAAGATGGTAAGCCTTTATTTATTGCCGCTACGGCGATTGACATCACCGAGCGCAAGCAGGCGGAGGAGGCGCTGCGGGAATCGGAGGGGCGCTATCGGGCTATCCTTGAGCTAAGCGGTGAAGTTGGGGAAGCGGTACTTATGCTGCAGGACACCGATGATAAAAAAGGGGTTCACGCCTTCGCTACCGGGGAGTGGTCTCGTATCACCGGCTACTCGATGGAGGAACTGCTCGGTATGTCGTGGTTCGACCTTCTTCACCCCGGTTATCGTGAGGCTTCTTTAGAGCGGTTCCAGCGCCGCATGGGCGGTGAGATTATCCCCGGACTTTTAGAAGTATCTATCGTTCGTAAGGATGGTACGGAAGTTCCCGTTGAGATTACGGCTGGCCCGACAACGTACCGGGGAAAATTTGCTCTGGTGGTTTATGCCCGGGATATTACCGGGCCCAAGAAGGCAGAGCAGGAGCGGGAAAAACTTATTCAGGAACTCACGAAAACACTACAGGAAGTAAAGACGCTGAGCGGCCTGCTCCCCATTTGCGCCTGGTGTAAGAAGTTTCGGGACGATGAGGGATACTGGAAATCGGTGGAAGAATATCTCGGGGAACGCACTGGAGCCGAGTTTACTCACGGGATATGTCCCGAATGTGCTGCCAAATTTCTTGACCACAGTTAACCCGGTGTATTGTCGTGTCATCTGGATAAACTGCCGCCTTATTCGAACTCTTTCCGGGATAACGCCACCAGCACCGTGGCCGCAATCCCAGGCAGCGCTGTGCTCAGAATCGCCACGATGGAACCGGCCAGCGCCAGTCCCCAGTTTTTCCGCTGCAGGGCGTTAATGCCGCCTATCAGGGGCAGGGCACTGAAAACGGCCATCAGCAGGGCGGCAATCACCATGAATCCCTGGATGATGCCGGACAGCCACAGCGGCATCAGTTCGGCGATACGGCTCAGCGCCATCACGCCGCCGCCGATGGCGACCAGGATAACCATGATAATAAACACCCCGAACAGGTTCAGAATACCGATGACTATGTTGATAATCCCGGCTACGGTCGGCTTCCAGGTGGTCTCTATCGGCCTTGCTTCGCTGGCTCTCACCGGTAAATTCTAACGCCACGGGCCTGAAAATACAACGCTGCTACTGGCAGAGCGTATTCGTATTCCGGACTCATTGACTGCCGGGAGATGAAAGGCTAATATAGAGGTTGGTATCTGCCGGTGAAATAGACATAATTTGCGCTTAACCCCCTCGGTTTTGATGATGAAAGGAAGATTATCATGGCAAAGCAAAGAACGGGTGACACTTCAGAAATAGACGTCTACTTCGATTACCGCTGACCTTACGTCTACAATGCGGCGGTCTGGCTGCAAAGGGTCGGCGAAGTCCTGGGTTCGCCGTTGGTCATCAACTGGAAGTACTTCAGCCTGGAACAGGTTAACCGCCGGCCGGGACACGGACAGAAAATCTGGGAACTGCCGGAGGACTCTCCGGCACCGGGGTGGCGCGCTTTCCGGGCGGCGGAAGCGGCCCGTTGCCAGGGGGAAACCGCCTTTACCGATTTCCACATGGCGTTGCTCGAAGAAAAGCACGTGCGGAAAAACGATATCGAGGACATGAAAGTGATTAATCGGGTGGCTCAGCGCGTGGGGCTGGAGATGGCCCGGTTCCGGGAAGACTTCAGCCGCCGTCAGTCGCTGGCCCGTCTGGCGGAGCAGCACACTTTTGCCGTGGAGACGCTGGGAATCTTCGGTACACCGACCCTTGTCTTCCCGGCAGGGCAGGCTATTTTCCTGAAGATGTCGCCCCCTCCCTCCCCGGAGGAAAGCCTGGCCGTCTTTATGGAGATGTCTAACCTGGCCTGCCACCGGCCAAATATTCTGGAAGTTAAGCGGCCGCCGGGTTAAAGCTCCGTGGTATCTGGTAGCGGGTTTATTATGGTACGCTCATACCTTACTTATTCTTCATTTCTCTCAGCCGGGCTTCTCTCCTGGCCAGGGCCTTCAGATTTCGTTGTTTTTCCTCGTCCGTTTCCAGAATAAGCGGAGGCACCGCCGCTGGGCTGCCATCCTTGCCAATGGCGACCATGGTTATATTCGCCGACGCGGTGTGCCGCTTCTTCCCCGTAATCAGGTTTTCTGTTTCCGCCTGTACCCCTATTTCCATAGAGGTTCTGCCCACCAGGTTCAGGCCGGCTTTGATAGTGACGAAGTCGCCGACATATACCGGATGATGGAAATCCAGGCGGTCAATGGTAGCCGTAACCACGTTTGTTCTGGCGTGCCGGTAGGCCACCACTCCGGCGGCCGTATCCAGCAGCTTCATGATGACGCCGCCGTGTACGTTGCCGGCAATATTCACATCCTGCGGGGTCATTACCTGGGCCATGACCACGCTGCTGTCGCTAACCCTTTTGGCTTCCATTCCGTTTCCTCCCTCCGGTGAATCCATCGCTGGCGCCGGGATTTAGGCTACTATGTCCACTCCACATCACCATTGACCGGTTTATTCAAGTTCCGTGTCGCTCTATTCTACTATCATTATGGGAACAGGCGGCCCGGATATTAAACGACCATCATTTTTATCGACCGAGTCCATTACGTAGCGAAGTAAAAATGAATCAAAAAGTTCAGTAACATTGGCGGGAGCGCATGGGAGTCGAACCCACCGAAGACACTTCT
>JACZSH010000097.1 GCA_022574315.1 Chloroflexota bacterium
GGAGGCTGACAGGCTTGAGAAAGCGCGGGTGATAGTGCGGGGAGCCGAAAAAAAAGGGGTACACCTGCTGCTTCCGACCGATGTCGTTATTGCCGATGAGATAAGTGATGAAGCGGCTACCGAAATCGTCGCTATCGAAAACGTGCCGCCGGATAAAAAAATCGTCGATATGGGTCCGCGGACTATTGACAACTTTGGCAAAGAATTGAATAATTGCAAAACGGTCTTCTGGAACGGCCCGATGGGCATTTATGAGATACCTAGCTTCGCCGGAGGAACACGGGCTCTGGCTGACGTGGTCGCCAATCTTGAGGCGACTACCATTATCGGCGGTGGCTCCACCGCCGATATAATATATGAAATGGGCCTGGCGGATAAAATGACTTTTATATCGACAGGCGGCGGGGCTTCCCTTGAATTCTTGAGTGGAGAGACACTGCCCGGTATAGACGCCTTGCTGGACATGACTGAAGATAAAACTTGTGGTGGGAGCTAAATTGAACAGCCTTACGGATAGCCTGAAGATGATAAAAGAAATCGCCCTTCCTTCACCGAGCAAGATTGTCCTGATAGTTATCGACGGGTTGGGGGGACTGCCGGACCCGCCGACCGGGAAAACGGAATTAGAGACGGCTGCGCTGCCGAATTTAGACCGCCTGGCCACGGAAGGTATCTGTGGTCTCACTGACCCGGTGGCGCCGGGAATAACGCCGGGCAGCTCGGTAGGGCATCTGGCCCTGTTCGGCTACGACCCGGTGCGGTATAATATCGGCCGCGGTATATTGGAAGCGGTTGGTATTGATTTCAGGCTGCAACCGGGAGACATTGCCGCCCGGGGGAATTTTTGTACCCTGGATGAAAATGGCCTGGTCACCGACCGCCGGGCAGGTCGTGTTTCCAATGAAAAGAGCCTTGAGCTATGCCGGATGCTGGACGGCCAACTGGCAGGTGACGTGGAAGTCCTGGTGCGTCCGGTGCGGGAACACCGTTTTGTCGCCGTGTTCCGTGGTCCGGGACTGGTGCCTGAAGTTAGCGACTCCGACCCTCAGCAGCTGGACGTACCGCCAAAACCGATTACGGCGCTGAATCCGGAATCGGCAGTCATGGCCGGAGTGGCCAACCAGTTCATCGCCCAGGCAGGGAAAGCGCTGGCCGCGCACCATCCGGCGAATATGGTTCTGCTGCGCGGATTTTCCAGGCACCCTGATTTTCCCTCGATGAATGACATTTATAAATTGAAGCCGGCGGCTATTGCCAGCTACCCGATGTACCGTGGACTGGCCAAGCTGGTCGGCATGGAAGTATTGCCAACCGGAGCCACCATCGGGCAGGAATTCGCCACTCTCAGGCAGCATTACGCCGATTATGACTTTTTCTTCCTGCACCTGAAAGGAACCGATAGCGCCGGAGAGGACGGCGATTTTAAGCGCAAAGTTGCCGTCCTGGAGGAGATTGATGGTTTTATCCCGGAGTTAAAAAAATTGAACCCGGATGTTATCGTCGTCGCCGGAGACCACTCGACACCGGCCCTGTTGCAGGGGCATAGCTGGCATCCCGTGCCTGTGCTGCTGCATTCCCGGTGGTGCCGGCGGGATAGCGTCAGCCAGTTTTCCGAACCGGCCTGTACTGCCGGTGGCCTGGGGCGGTTTCCGGCTACCCGGGTCATGCCTTTAGCGATGGCAAACGCGTTGAAATTAACCAAGTACGGCGCCTGAGATAAGCCACCGGGATACTTGAATACTGGTTTTGCGCTTTTATGAAACTGACTGACGAGGAGAGCGAGATGCGAGTACCCTTGATTGCCGGCAACTGGAAGATGAATACCACCGTCACTGACGCCGTAAACCTGGTTAAGGAAATGAGGGATGACCTCGAAAAAATACCTGATGTCGATAAAGTAATTTGCCCGCCTTTCGTTTCTCTGGCGCCGCTGAAAGAGCTGGTCGCAGGAAGCACTATCAAACTGGGCGCGCAAAACTTATACTTCGCCGAAAAAGGAGCCTATACCGGTGAAATATCGCCTTTAATGCTGGCCGACCTGTGTGAATACGTCATTATCGGACATTCTGAACGCCGGCAGTATTTTGGTGAGAGCGGGGATATCGTGAATAAAAAAGTGGTCTCGGCATTGAAAGCAGGGCTGATTCCCATTTTGTGCATCGGGGAAAAACTGGCGGAAAACGAGGCGGGTAAAACAGAAGAGGTAGTCACCCGGCAGCTAAATGCCGCCCTGGAAAATATTGACGATAGTGACGGCCTTATCCTGGCTTACGAACCGGTCTGGGCGATAGGTACCGGCCGGGCAGCCACCGGCAAGCAGGCCAATGAGACGATTGCCATTATCCGAAATTGCATCTCCAGAATATATGACCGCAGAGTCTCGCGGGAAATACGGATACTTTATGGCGGGAGTGTCACTGCCGCCAATACCGCCGAATTTATGAACCAACCTGATATCGATGGTGCGCTGGTCGGTGGTGCCAGTCTGAAGGCAGCTGAATTCATCAGTATCGTTGCCCAGGCCTCAACGACTAAGTAATAGAATAAATGAATCGTCTGATTAGCATTGTCGGCCCCACTGGTGTCGGAAAAAGCCGGCTGGCACTCACCCTGGCCCAAACCTTTAACGGGGAGGTGGTGGGCGGGGATAGTCGGCAGGTATACCGCGCTATGGATATCGGCACCGACAAGCCAACCCAGGAAGAGTTATCTCTGGTGCCCCACCATTTGCTCGATATCGTGAATCCGGATGACCCGTTCAGCCTGGCTCAGTACCAGGGTCTGGCCTATCAAGCCATTGAAGATATAAACCGGCGTCAGAAATTACCGATACTGGCCGGTGGCACTGGCCAGTATGTCTGGGCGGTACTGGAAGGGTGGTGCATTCCCAGAATCCCCCCTGACCTGAAACTGAGGGCCAGTCTGGAAAAACAGGCGGCTGATGAAGGCACGGAGCAACTTTACCGGGAACTGCTCAAGGCTAATCCGGAAACCGCTGGCAAGATTGACCCCCGCAACGTGCGCCGTCTGATTCGGGCGGTGGAAATAACCCGGAGGACAAAGAGTAAAATCTCTGGATTAAAAAAAACAGAACCATCTTTCCGCAGGCTAATCATCGGCCTGACCGCAGACCGACCGGAGCTTTATCGCCGGATTGACGCCCGGGTTGACGAGATGATAAAACGAGGCCTGGTCGCCGAAGTAGAAAAATTGCTGAAAATGGGGTATGATTTTACATTGCCGGCGATGTCCGGCATCGGCTACCGGCAAATCGGTTCTTATCTGCGAAACGAAATAACTCTGGAAACCGCCGTCACGAAAATTAAAAATGAAACCCACCGGTTTGCCCGGCAGCAGTATAACTGGTTTCGACTGGAAGACGAAAGAATAAACTGGTTTGACGTAGCTGGCCAGCCTGAGTCTGCAATCGTCAAACTGGTGAGCAGGTTCGTAACGGGTAATACTATCTCGGAAGGCACCTTTACCCCGGATATACCCGGAAACGACAATTTTGAAACTGGCAGGTAGTATGGCGATGGAGTTTATCAAGATGCACGGGGCCGGGAACGACTTTGTGCTGGTGAAAACGGACGACGCGGAGCGTGATTGGGCGTCTCTGGCGGTCAGCATGTGTGACCGACATTTCGGAATCGGTAGCGACGGGTTATTACTGGTTATGCCCTCGACCAAGGCCGATTGCCGGATGCGCATGTTTGACCCGGACGGCTCCGAAGCCGAAGCCTGCGGCAACGGAATACGGTGCGTGGGCAGATTTATTTATGACCAGGGAATGGTTAAACCTGAGGTTAATACGGTGACGGTGGAGACGCTGGCCGGTATCCGGAAACTGGAGCTGTTTAAAGAAGCCGGCAAACTGACCGGCCTCCAGGCAGGCATGGGAAAGCCCCGGTTTGCGGCGGATGAGATACCGGTAACGATAAGCGGTGACCGGGAAAACACAGTTTACATAAAGAATATGCTGAGATATTCGGTGACGGTGGCCGGTATGAATCTGCCGCTGAACCTGGTGTCCATGGGAAACCCCCACGCCGTTTATTTCCTGGAGCAGCCGGTGGCTGATTTCCCGTTGTCCGAGATAGGCCCGAAGGTGGAACATCTGGATATATTTCCCAAAAGAGCCAATTTTGAAATCGCCCGGGTAATTAGTCGAAACGAAATCGAGGTGCGGGTCTGGGAGCGGGGAGTAGGGGAGACGCTGGCCTGCGGCAGCGGTGCCTGCGCCGTAGCCGTGGCGGCACAGCTGTACGATTATGCCGACCGCAGCCTCGACATCAGGTTACCCGGCGGCACGTTGCAACTGGAGTGGGACGGAGTGGGCGAGGTATTGTGCCGGGGTCCCGCCGAAAACGTTTTTGAAGGAGAATGGCCGGAATGAGGTGTCACAGATGAAACTATCCCAGCGAGTGGAGAACCTGCCTCCGTATCTATTCCGGGAAATTACCCGCAAGATTGCCGAAAAAAAAGCCAGGGGGGAGGAAATAATCAGTTTCGCTATCGGCGACCCTGATATCCCGACTCCACCCCATATCATTGATAAGCTCTGCGAGACCGCCCGGGAGCCGGAAAACCACCGTTACCCGGAATCGGATAGCCTGCCGGAACTGCGCCGGGTGATGGCGGAATGGTACCGGAAGCGATTTGGTGTTTCGTTAGACCCAGACCGGGAGGTGCTGCCGCTTATCGGCTCCAAGGAAGGCATTGCCCATATCGCGCTTTGTTTCATCAACCCGGGCGACGTGGCGCTGGTTCCTGACCCGGGTTACCCGGTGTACTCGTTCGGCACCCGGATGGCGGACGGCGAGCCGTATTTCCTGCCCCTGAAAAAAGAAAACAATTTTCTGCCGGACCTGGCCAGTATTCCGGGGCCGGTGCTGGATAAAGCCAAAATTCTGTGGATAAACTACCCCAATAATCCCACCGGGGCGGTGGCCGACCTGGAGTTTTTCGAAAGAGTGGTGAAATTTGCCCGGCAGCATGATATCGCCGTTTGTCACGACGGCCCGTACTCCGAAGTCGCCTTTGACGGCTACGAACCGGTCAGCTTTTTGCAGGCGGACGGTGCCCGGGAGGTCGGCGTGGAGTTTCACTCTCTCTCCAAGAGCTACAATATGACCGGGTGGCGGATAGGGATGGTGGTGGGTAATGCCATGATGGTGGATGCCCTGAAAACGCTTAAATCCAATATCGATTCGGGGATTCCCCAGGCAATCCAGTATGCGGCCATCGAAGCCCTGACCGGGCCGCAGGACTGCATCCCGGAGCATAACCGTATCTACCAGCAGC
>JACZSH010000098.1 GCA_022574315.1 Chloroflexota bacterium
CGAAGGGCAGAGTGCCACGGGCTATGCACGTGGGTTAATGCAAAGGAGGAGATATGAGGTGTAGACCCGATTTATTGATTTTTAAGTAACTTCCTTATCGCTTACCGATAGGCTGGCAAACCCAGTAGCAAAGCTTGGTTCCGGTGCGGGCACAAACCAGGCGGCACCACCAGGGTAACCACCTGGCTACCCTAAGCCCCTGACACTTAAGCGGAATCTGCGCCATGAGTTTTTTGATACCCCTTCTCAAAAGTACCCGCTGTCTCTCAGTCTGTAGCCTCAAGAATCCCTACCATACCAGCATCTTGATGCCCTGGCACGGCGCAATAGAAGGAGAAGGTCCCTGCTTTCTCCACGGTGAACTCCTTGGTAGTCGTTTGACCTGAGCCCACGGCTATGTTTATGCCCAATTCATCAATGGTGAAGGTATGGGAACCACCCGTGCTGGTTACTGTAAGCTTGACTGTCTCCCCTTTAGCCACCGTTATCGTCGCGGGCTCAAAGACAGCATACTTTGCCGTGACCGTAACCTCTAAAAATGTAGCGGTTTCGGGTGCTGGTGCAGGGGCTGGGCTCGGTGTTGGGTACGGCGTTGGTGCGGGTGGTGACGGCGCGGGGGGTGGTGGTGCGGGTGCCGGAGCTGGAGCAGGTGCTGGTTGGTATGCCTGACAAGATATACCGAAGACGAAGGCTAACATAAAGAGCACTAACCCGATGATTAAGACCCTGGCCATACCGGATTTTTTATTTAGGAGAGTTTTCATTTTTCACACCTCCTTTTTGTACTTTTACTGCTCCTCGTCAGACTCTCGATCCACAATCTTCAGAATGATGACGACAAATACGAAAAAAACTACAGCGCTTATGAGGGAAATTATCAAAGGTACGTACATTATTCCGGGCATTTTTTCTTTCTCTCTTTAACGCTATACTGGGCTAGTGTCATCAACCTACCAAGACTACTATATTTCGTTCTCTATTAATTTACTCATATCTTGGTTACAGCAGCGTGAACAAAATGGTTTAAGATGTTACAATCTTGTTACAATTTTGAAATTGTGTTGAAGAAATCAAAAAAGGAGGCATTTTAAAGTGCACCCTTTTGCATGGTATCGGTATCAGTGGGCTTCGTCAGGATAAGCTAGCATATAGCCTACTCCAGGCTTAGTTGAGTGGCACCCACGGCAATGATTGCCATCCCCTGTAAGGATGGTATAAGCCATAATGAGATGGAAGAAATCAGCCCGGAACAGGCTACGGCGGGTACTAATGTTTTGTTACAGTCTATTCTTACCTGGGACCTGGGACAATTACTGAAGGAGAGCCGCCGTTAACCCACAACACAGGTTATTGGCCCCGGCGTGCCCGTTTCCCAGGCACATCCGCTCTGGTAGCACATTCTTCCGTGATGGCTCGGCCTATCCCTCTGGTTGACCCGGTAACAACGACTACCTTGTCTTTCAGTTTCATTTCTGACTCCCTTGGGTATTGGCGGCCACAAAACGGCTTACCCGGGGGGCTTCCAGTGGTTCCCAGGCTCCCTGGATGCCGAAGTTCGAGGCGGCTACTTCAATATGAAGCATGGCGATACCACAATCAAGACGCTTTGCCACGTTGAACTCCGGGCCGCTGGTCCTCACGAATACGGTAATGCCACTGCCATCCACATCAAACCCCCAGGGTTGCCGATTGACTGCGGACGGAGCCAGTCGGGCAGCTTCAAGGGATACTTTGGCCCATTCCGGCAGATTGTCGACTGGCCATCTGCTTACCAGCTTTGAAAGCGAAAAACGCCGGTGAGTAAGTCCGAAGCCAGTCATTAACCTCTCGGCAAGTGACTCAAATCCGCTCGTGTAACCCACTGGCGTTACTGCCAGCACCCGTTCGTTATCTTTGATTTCAACAAGGGAAGCGACGGTTTCCGGTCGGAAGAAGCCAGCCACCCAACACGTATTTAACCCCAGAGCCGTTGCCTCCAGAATAATCCCCTCACCCGTGTACCCGACTTCCTCTTGAACCGAAGGCGCTCTCATGTCTCCGATGAAAGCGATAAATGCGGGCGCACCCCTTACTTTGCCGTAGCCACCGGCGACCCCTTTGAAGACGTCTTTTGCCGGCTCGCTCACCAGATAAGACCGGGCATGAGGAAAAGGCCTGAACTCCCGGCACATCCTGTCAAGAGCTGCCAGGGAGCCGGATTCGATTGGTCGATTTGGATCGAAATGCCGGCGTGATCTCCGCTTAGGGACTACTGAATACCATCTTGAGAAAGGAATCTCCATACCGTCTCCAGATTAAGACATTAATGACTACATTGCAACTAAATAAAACGCTGAATCGTGTAATTCTACTGATGAAGCACGGAACCAATATCGAGATTGACGGTGGTATTATATTGTCCGTCGCCATTGGCGTGGACCGGGACAAGTATAATTCCACGAAAAAAGAGGCGGCGCGGAAAAAAGCCGAGCGGTAGTGGGGGATGGGGTGAGTGGAGGGATTTGAACCCTCGATATCCAGGGCCACAACCTGGCGCCTTAGACCACTGGGCTACACTCACCAAAGGACACCGCTATTATAGGTGATAGAGGCCGGATTTTCAATGCTCCCGGTGGCGCTATTTGGCAGCCGCTACCGGTCACTCAGCTCCACCATAGTCACCCCGGCACCGCCTTCCCCGTAACCTCCCGGACGGAAAGACTTGACCAGGGAGTGGCCGCTCAGTTCCCTCCTGACCGCCTCGCGGAGGGTTCCGGCGCCTTTGCCGTGAATTACCCTGACCTGATACCGGCCGGACATAAAGGCGTCATTCAGATACCGGTCGAGCTTCAGCAGGGCTTCATCTACGGTCATGTGACGCAGTCGTACTTCGTCGTCGACCGCTTGCAGGCTGATATGAAACTTGTTTTTGCTCATGGCATGAAATCAGGTTAATATTAGCACTATCAGGCGCGGTAAGACAAATGGCGACAGCGTGTCCTTGTTGTGCTTACGTTCAAAATGCTAAAATAATACTGGGTATTGAGAGGTTTACAGGCCTATGCCGCTGAATTCAATCGTTGTCAAAGGGGCTCGTGAGCACAACCTGAAAAACATAGACGTCACTATTCCCCGGGACAAACTGGTCGTTATCACCGGGGTTTCCGGCTCCGGGAAAAGCTCGCTGGCCTTTGATACCATCTATGCCGAAGGCCAGCGCCGCTACATGGAATCGCTGTCCGCCTACGCTCGCCAGTTTCTGGGTCGTATGGAAAAACCGGACGTCGATTATATCGAGGGGTTGAGCCCGGCCATTTCTATCGATCAGAAGGGGCCGAGTCGGAATCCGCGGTCGACGGTGGGCACCGTCACTGAGATTTATGATTACCTGAGGCTGCTCTTCGCCCGGGTGGGACATCCCCACTGCCCCCGCTGCGGGCGGGAGATTACCATGCAGACGGTACAGCAGATTGTTGACGCCGTGCAGAAGCTTCCTGAAAAAAGCCGCATCATGATTCTGGCGCCGCTCATCAAGGACCGGAAAGGTGAATACCAGGCGGTGTTTGACGACCTGCGTAAAGCGGGTTATGTCCGGGTCCGTGTTGACGGGCGTATCCATGACCTCTCCGGCGAGTTTCATCTGGACAAGAAAAAAAAGCACTCCATCGAGGCGGTGGTGGACAGGCTGGTCATCGGGCAAAGCGGCGGTCAGGACCGCATCGCCGATTCGGTGGAAACGGCTCTGAAACTGGGGGCGGGGGTGGTACTGGTATCGATTATTGACGGGGAAGAGCTTCTGTTCTCGGAGCACTTCGCCTGTGCCCATTGCGGTATCAGCCTGGGTGAGATTGCCCCGCGCACCTTCAGTTTTAACAGTCCGCACGGCGCCTGCCCGGCCTGTACCGGTTTGGGGGTAAAACTGGAAATAGACCCGGACCTGGTTATTCCCGACCGGGAACTAAGCATTGCCCGGGGAGCTATCCGTCCCTGGCAGTTTTCGTCCGGGTTCTCCTATCAGTTCGAGTCTTTGGCCGGCCGCTACGGTTTTTCCGTAAGCCAGCCGGTCAGGGAACTGAGCGAGGATAATTTACGGATATTGCTTTACGGCGAGGGAGGCGAATCACACCACTACCGGAATCGCTTCGGGAGAGTCAGGGAATATATTGAAGGCTTTGAAGGGATAATACCCCGCATGGAACGCCTTTACCGCGATACGGAATCGGAGAACTCCAGGACGCAAATCGAGCGTTACATGGTCGCCCGTCCCTGCCCGGTATGCGAGGGGAAACGGTTGAAGCCTGAATCCTTATCGGTGACTATTGGCGGACGTAATATCATGGATATTAGTGCCATGTCAGTGACTCAATTCCTGGATTGGGTGGCCGCGACCGGTAATAACGTGCTCAATGAGCGCGAGCGGATGATTGCCGAGCAAATTATGAAGGAGATTCAAGCCCGTCTCAGTTTTCTGAAGGATGTTGGCCTGGAATACCTGGCGGTTGACCGGGCTTCGGCGACGCTCAGCGGCGGCGAAGCGCAGCGTATTCGCCTGGCTACCCAGATAGGCAGCGGGTTGATGGGGGTGCTCTACATTTGTGACGAGCCGACGGTTGGCCTGCATCCTGCCGATGACGCCCGTCTCATCGGAACAATGAAGCGATTGAGGGACCTGGGTAATACGCTGCTGGTCGTCGAACATGACGAAGCGATGATGAGAGCCGCCGACCATATTATCGATATGGGCCCGGGGGCCGGGGAGCACGGCGGCCGGATTATTGTTTCCGGAACCCTGGAAGATATCATCGCTTGCCGGCACTCGGTAACCGGCCAGTACCTCAGCCGGAAAAAGCAGATTCCGCTGCCGGACACCCGGCGTTCCGGTTCCGGTAAAGCTATCCTGATAAAAGGCGCCCGGCAGAATAACCTGAAAAATATCGACGTGAGCCTTCCCCTGGGTAAGTTTATCTGTATCACCGGCGTATCCGGTAGCGGTAAGAGCACTCTTATCGACGAGATTCTTTACCGGAGACTGGCCCATATATTTTACCGCTCACGGGAGAAAGCCGGCGACTGTGATGAAATTACCGGTCTGGAGCACATCGATAAAGTTATCAATATTGACCAGTCACCCATCGGGCGCACGCCGCGGAGTAACCCGGCGACTTATACCGGTACCTTCACGCCCATTCGCGAGCTTTTTGCCACCGTCCCGGAAGCCCGCATGCGGGGTTACGCTCCCGGTCGCTTCTCTTTCAATGTTAAAGGCGGGCGCTGTGAGGCCTGTCGGGGGGAAGGTTATATCCAGATTGA
>JACZSH010000099.1 GCA_022574315.1 Chloroflexota bacterium
AAGAAGTTGACGAGGTAAAAGCAGCATCGGGGGAAGCGGCACCGGAAACAGATGAGGTAAAGGAAGAGGCCCCGGCCGAGGCGCCTAAAGCGGAGAAGGAAGAGACCCCGGCCGAAGCACCCAAAGCGGAGAAGAAAGAGACCCCGGCCGAGGCGCCCAAAGCGGAGAAGGAGGCGGCCCCGGCTAAGAAAGAGAAAGTGAAAGTAGGCCCCGCCATCGCCGGCATCATGGAAACCATCAAGAAGATGACGGTGGTGGAACTGGCGGAACTGGTCAAAGCTTTTGAAGCCGAGTTCGGCGTCAGCGCCGCGGCTCCAGTGGCGGCAGCGTCGGTGGCAGCCGCCGCGGAAGCGGCCCCGGAGGAAGAGCAGACCGAGTTCACCGTAATCCTGCAAGAGATAGGTCCGAATAAGATTAACGTCATCAAAGCGGTGCGCGAAGTAACCACTTTGGGTCTGAAAGAATCAAAGGACCTGGTGGAAGGCGCTCCCCAGGCGGTCAGGGAGAGCGTTGGTAAGGAAGAGGCGGCGACGATAAAAGAAAAATTGGAAGCCGCCGGGGCGAAAGCCGAGATAAAATAACCGGTTACTCTCCAGAGATTGGAGGATGGAAGGAAATTCGGCCTTTGGCGGGGAGATTGCCAGGCGGCAGAGTCTTTCTATTCTCCTCTCCGCCTGAAGAGAAGGTGAAGAGATTCCATAGAGAGGGGCACTTGCCCCTCTCTGGCTATATTTCCAGCCTCATTTTCAAAGCAGAAGGCGAAAGGGTAATCCGGAAACAGGCTAAAATGGCGGAGTTGAAAACGCGGTCAAAATAACCTATAGTTACCACCAGTGGCACTCCGATAAAGGAGATGGCGGGGTATGTCTCAGGACAATATCATACTGATGATTGTGGGTGGTGTTTTTATAGTTATCGGTCTGATACTGGCCATCTGGGGGAAGAGGGAAGAAAAGAGCTACTATAATAATCTTTCTACGCGTCCCGGTGATACCCGTGAATTTATGGAGCACTGGCCTTCCCGCCAGCAACCCGGTGCCTTGAAGCTGGGCGGTTGGATAGCTTTAGCTATCGGCGTGGTGACACTGTTTACCGGCGGTATTCTTTTTCTCCTGGGCTGATGCCGGGTCGTCCCGGTGAGCTACGGTTCAGTCTGGAGGCTAAGCTGCTGCAGGTCGGCTTCAATCCTGAGGGCATTGGCTTGCAGGCGATTGGAAGGAATCACGCGGCCGTCTCGATAAGCGAACCAGCCCGCCTGCTGCCAGTATGACTTTTCTTCCCAACCGGTAACCCCGGACATGTCCACGCTGACGTACCATATGTTGCTGCCGTCTTTATACAGTTCTGAAATGGCGGTCCAGTTGTTACTGGCCGCCGAGAATTCGGCCAGATAGGTCTTCGCTTCGTAGCTTTCCGCCTGGTTCAGCAGGTGCTCGTAAACGGCCAGGACCGCCCGGTCTTCAGAGCTGATGAAAGTGGTGGGCGCGGTTGCTTCCGGTTTATCCTCCGGAAGTTCCGGGGAAGGGAACGTGCCAAAGTCCTGACAGCCGGCAGTCATTAGCACCGTCAGCACCAGCAGCGCCGAGGTAAGAATTAGTTTCCGGAGTGTCTTTTGCCATTTCTTCATTTTTACCCTACCCAGTATACCACAAATATTAAAGTGTCTTATGCCCGGACAATACGTTTCAGGAATATAACCCGGCAAGAATGACCGCCCCTACCGGCTCAGGACGCGGAAACCCGGGCTATTTGAGCTATAAAATCCTTCTCGGTCGGTACTGGGTGGCTTCCGCCACGTGGTGGGCTTTGATTATATCGGAGTTCTCCAGGTCAGCGATAGTGCGGGCCAGCTTGAGAATGCGGTGGAAGGCACGGGCGGAAAGGTAAAGCTGCTTCATGGCCGCTTTCAGCAGTTCCCGGGCGGGTTCTTCCGTCTGGCAAAACTCTCTGACCTCGGCCGGGGTCATTTCGGCGTTACTGGCCAGCGGCGTGCTGGCGAACCGGTCTCGCTGCCGGGAACGGGCAGTCTGGACCCGGCTCTGAACCGCGGCTGACGGTTCACCCAGCCTGTCATCGGCCAGTTTTTCATAGTCGATATGAGGCACCTCGATGAAGATGTCGACGCGGTCGATAAACGGACCACTGATGCGGTGCTGGTAGCGGGAGACCAGTCCGGGGGAGCAGGTGCACTGCCGGAAAGGGTCGCCGTAGTAGCCGCAGGGGCAGGGGTTCATGGCGCCCACCAGCATGAAGTTAGCCGGAAAAGTTACCCTTCCCTGCGCCCGGCTGATGGTCACCACCTTGTCTTCCAGTGGCTGCCGCAGCACCTCGAGCAGGGTATGTCCGAATTCCGGAAGCTCGTCGAGGAAGAGGACTCCCCGGTGACTGAGGCTTATCTCTCCCGGTTTCGGCCAGTGTCCGCCACCGACCAGGCCGGCGTTTGAGATGGTGTGGTGAGGGGAACGGAAAGGTCTTTGCCTGACCAGGGGAGTATCGGGAGGGAGTAACCCGCTGACACTGTAGATTTTAGTAACCTCCAGGGCTTCATCGGTAGACATCGGGGGAAGTATGGAAGGTAATGAACGCGCCAGCAGCGTTTTACCGCTTCCCGGAGGGCCGCACATGATGATATTATGCCCTCCCGCGGCGGCTACTTCCAGTGCCCGCTTGACGTGTTCCTGCCCCTTGATAAAAGCCATATCGGTGGTTAAGGCAGGGAGGGTCATATCCTCCTGGGTTTCACCCGGCGTGTATTCCGGGGTGGGGATTTCTCCGTGAAAGTAGCTGACCAGCTGGGATAGCGAGGTGACGGGAATAATACTGGCGCCTTCGATTAAAGATGCTTCCCGGGCATCCATTTCCGGGACGATGACGGTGTCAATTTTAGCCTGGCTGGCCAGGGCAACCATGGGCAAGATGCCGTGGGTATGGCGCAGGCTGCCGTCCAGAGAAAGTTCCCCCAGGAAGATAGCCTTCGTGCCATCGGCGTGTAACTGCTCTGAACTGAGCAGGATACCGACGGCGATGGGCAGGTCGTAAGAAGGCCCGGCTTTTTTGAGGTCGGCCGGGGCAAGGTTAACCACGATGCGTTTCATCGGGAAGGTAAAGCCTGAGTTTCGGATGGCGGCGCGAACTCTTTCCTTAGCTTCCTGGACGGCGGCATCCGGCAGACCGACGATGGTCAGCGCGGGTAGACCGCTGGAGATGTCGACTTCGACATCAACGAGGTGGCCTTCGAGGCCGATGACGGCAGCGGTTTTTACCTTGGCTAACATAATTCTCCTACAAACTATGTTACTGCGGATGGGTCCAGGTGTCAAAGGGGCTCGGGCTAGATGGGACGGGCAACCCCAAGCAGCCCGAAAAAGTGGAAGACAACAACCACAATAAGGGCGGCTAGCAGGGCACCGGCGGTTACCTGGGCGATGGAATGATGTTCCAGCTCGGTCCGTGCCCAGGCTAACGGAGGGAGCAGCACGGCGGAAAGGGCGCCGGTTGACCCGAATAAGATAGTTAACGTGGTGACCGAACCGGCGATAAAAGCGGTGTGAACACTTATTTTCCATCTTAGATTGATGCCCATGAAGAGCAGCATGGCGGCGAAAATGGCGACCAGTGACGCTACCAGTACCAGTGGCGCACCCATGGCGAGAATTATGACCAGGCTGGTAATAGTGCACAAACTTGCCAGCAGGTAAACCTTGTTTCTTTGCCGGCGAAGGTTAATGAAAATGCTTTCAAGCTTATCTTTACGCACCAGATAAACGATGACAGAAAAAACAGGCAGTATACCGACGGCAAACAGTATCAGCGTCCATTTAAGAGCCTCCAAGGCGCTGGCAGCTGACTGGAACGAAACCAGCAGGATAACCGCCAAGCTTACCAGAAACGGGTTCAGGATATTTGAGGTGAGGTTAGCAATATCTTTTTTCATCTGAAACTAGCGGGAGTTATCATTAAGGTACTCCCTGAAAATATTATACTATGTTTATCGGCGACATGTCTTATCGGGTAAGTAAGAGGGAAATGGCCGCCCAAAGTTTTTTGTGACTGCAGTGGGCTGTGATATAATGAAAATGAGGTAGTTAGAGCTATGCTGGAAAGACTGGAAAGAATAGAAAAGCGGTATCAGGAACTGGACGAACAGATGGCAGTGCCCGGGATGGCCGCTGACCTGAAGCAGCTGCAGTCTCTGGCGCAGGAAAAAGCCGGTATTGGCGACCTGGTGACCAAGTACCGGGAATACAAAGCTACTGCCCGGTCCCTCGAAGAAACAAAGGCGATGCTGACTGACCGGACGGACGAGGAGATGGCGGTCCTGGTCAAACAGGAACTGGAGAACCTGGAGGCGCAGCTGGCCCGATTGCAGGAGGCACTGAAATTGGCCCTGCTGCCCAAGGACCCCAATGATGAGAAGGATATTATCATGGAGATACGGGCGGGGACGGGTGGTGATGAAGCCGGGCTGTTTGCCGCTGACCTCTTCCGCATGTACAGTCGCTATGCGCAACTGAAAAACTGGGTGATAGACGTTATCAGCCTGAATGGGAGCGGTATCGGGGGATTCAAGGAAATTATTTTCGAAGTTAAAGGCAGAGGCGCTTTCAGTCGGCTAAAATACGAAAGAGGCGTCCACCGGGTGCAGCGGGTGCCAACCACCGAGTCTTCGGGTAGAATCCACACCTCCACGGCGACGGTAGCCGTCTTACCCAAGGCGGAAGAAGTGGACATAACCATAAGTCCTGAGGATATGAAAATGGATATCTTTCACGCCGGTGGCGCGGGCGGACAAAACGTGAACAAGGTGGCTACGGCCGTCCGCCTTACCCATCTGCCCACGGGGATGGTGGTGGTCTGCCAGGACGAGCGCTCCCAATTGCAAAACAAGATAAAGGCGATATCCGTGTTGCGCAGCCGTCTCCTGGATATGGAGCGGCGCCAGCAGGAAGAGAAGATAACCTCGGACAGGCGCTCCCAGATAGGCAGCGGCGACCGGGCGGAAAAAATAAGGACCTATAATTATCCCCAGGACCGTGTTTCCGACCATCGTATTAACCTGACCCTCCGGAACTTGTCACGTATCACGGAAGGAGACCTTGACGAGCTTATCGATGCTGTCGCCACCAGCTATCAGGCGAAACAGCTAGAGGACCAGGTGGCGTGACCCGGCAGCAGGCCATGAGCCAGGCGCGAGAGATATTTC
>JACZSH010000100.1 GCA_022574315.1 Chloroflexota bacterium
CAGCAGTTCATCAAGATGTACCCCCGCATGGGCGAGATACTGCATCTACTGGGGTCCAGCAGCCTGATGGCCCTGCCGATAATGCTCCGCTACGATTACAGTAAACAGATTGCTCTGGGGTCGATTATGGCCGGGGGCGGCCTGGGGACGCTGATTCCGCCCAGTATCGTCTTCGTTGTCTACGGGATGGTTACCGGGGCTTCAGTGGGCCAGCTGTTCATGGGTGGGGTGTTCCCGGGGCTGCTGCTTTCTTTAAGCTACTGTGGTTATGTCGTGATCAGGGCGATGATCAATCCAAAGCTGGCGCCACCGGCGCCTCCGGAGGAGACACAGATTCCATTTTTACAGAAGCTGGCCTTAGCTAAAGGTCTCATCCTGCCGGTGCTTATTATTATTATGGTACTGGGCTCGATTTATGCCGGGCTGGCGACCCCGACCGAGGCCGGTGCGGTGGGCAGTATCGGCGCTTTTCTCTCTGCCATGGTTTACCGCAAGTTCAACTGGAAAATGGTTAAAGAATCGGCCTACCAGACTATTGAGGCTACCTGCATGATGGCCTGGCTGGCTTTTGGTTCACTTTCGCTGGTCTCAGTGTACGGGCTGGCGGGCGGTACGGAGTTTATCAAGACGATAATGCTGGCATTGCCGGTGAGTCCGCTGGGCATAATTGTGGTTATGATGCTGATAATTATCTTCCTGGGGATGATTATCGACTGGCTGGGCATCCTGTTCCTGACGATACCTCTGTTTATCCCCATCGTGATCGCGCTGGGTTTTGACCCGGTGTGGTTCGGCGTCCTTTTCGTGATGAATATCCAGATGGCGTACATGTCACCACCCTTCGGCCAGGGGATGTTCTACGTGAAAGGAGTAGCCCCTCCCGAAATAAGCATGTTGGATATCGTGAAGTCGGTCTGGCCGTTCCTGGGGATTCAGTTTGCCGCCTTGATGCTGGTCGTCTTTTTCCCTCAGATAGCCCTGTGGCTGCCGCATAGAATGATAGGGTAATAATTCAAGGTAGACGAAGGGAGGGTGGTGGAATCTCCCTGGTAGACGTGTGTCCGAGTATAAGATAAAATTAAGTGAGCACATGCGCCGGAATATGGCGCATTGCTTTGGAGGGGTGGTTCAAGATGTTTGATCTGAACACGATTAAAGAGAGTATCATCAGCGGCAACCTGAGTCAGGCCGAAGAGCTGACACAGTCGGCGCTGGAGGCGGGAGTTACCGCCAAGGAGATACTGGATGGGAGCCTGGTGCCGGCGCTGGACGAGGTAGGCAGGAAGTTCCAGGCGGGCGAGTATTTCTTTCCGGAACTGCTGGTGGCCGGAGAGGCGACCAGGGTGGCCATGGAGCGTTTGAAGCCGGAGCTGTCCCGGAGCGGCGCGCCGACCATGGGCAAGTACGCCATAGGGACGGTGAAGGGTGATATCCACGATATTGGCAAGAATATCGTCATTATGATGCTGGAGGGGAACGGATGGGAGGTGACCGACCTGGGGACGGACGTATCCACCGAGAAATTCTGCGAAGTCGTCAAGGAAGGGGACTATAAGATACTGGGTCTTTCCGCTCTGCTGACAACGACCATACCCCGCCTGGCGGAAACGATGGATGCCCTGAAGGAAGGCGGGTTGAGGGAAAAAGTAAAGGTGATGGTGGGTGGCGTTTCAATTAACCAGGAATACGCCGACCAGATAGGGGCGGATGCCTATGGTAAGGATGCTTTTGAGGCGGTGATTAAAGCCAGGGCGCTGGCAGGAAAATCTTAGGGGAGATGGCTGGAATGAACGGTTTAGAAAGGTTAAAAAGGGTACTAAGGCGGGAAGAACCGGACAGGGTACCTCATTTTGAGTTCATGGTCCATGAGAAAGTGAGGAACGCCATCAAGCCGGGCCTGTCCCTGGAGGACTTTTATGAGTTCATGGATGCTGACGGGATAGGGGTGGGCGATAAAAGTGCCGCCAAGTGCTATACCGTGGTGGATGAGGCAAAGCGGATTTACCGCGACCAGTGGGGCGCCCTGGTAAAGTTTTCCGAGGAAGCGGCCGGGATACCCTTTGAACCGGTGATAAAATCGGAGAGCGATTGGGAGAACTACGTCGTGCCGGACCCCGATGAGGACTGGCGATATGATAACGTGAGGAAAATGGTGAAGAGGTTCAAGGGTGAGAGGGGTATCTTCTGCGGAGTGACCGACGTGTTCGATATCGTTAAAGAGAGCTTCCTGGGGGATATCCCCATGTTTACCGAAATGATAAGGAACCCGGCGCGGGTGCACCGGATGTGCCAGGTGGTGCTCGACTACCAGCTGAGGTACGTGGAGAACTGCCGGGCGGCGGGGGCCGACCTGTTTTACATCAACGGCGACTACGCGGTGACCGCCGGGCCGATGGTATCGCCCAAGATGGCCGCCGAATTTTTCATGCCTTACCTGAAGCCGTTAGTGACCCGTGTCCACGAACTGGGGTCGATGTGCATCAAGCACAGTGACGGACTGCTCTGGTCCCTGTTCGACCAGATAATTGAAACCGGGGTGGACGGAATACACCCGATTGATCCCGAGGCGGGCATGGATATGGGAGAGGCAAAGGCAAAGTACGGCGATAAAATCTGCCTGCTGGGTAACGTTGACTGCGGGCCGCTGCTTACCTGGGGAACCGCGGCAGAGGTGCGGGAGACGACCCGGGAATGCCTCCGGAAGGGCGGTAAGGGTGGCGGGCTTATCTGCATGTCGAGCAACTCCATCCACAGCGGGGTGAACCCGGAGAATTACGTGGCCATGGTGGAGATAATACACGAGTACGGCAAATATCCTCTTGAGGACCATCTCGATAACCTGGTGGTACCGGGTAGCGGAAAATGGTCCTGATTGTGCTAGAATATATAAGTAAATAAAACAAGAGGGTATGGTTTATGATTATAAACGTACCGCAGATGCCCTGGTATGGGGATACCGAGCTGGCACTGGAGTTTCCCGATTCGTGGGACGTGACCACCTGCCGGATGAGCGGGCAGGACACACCCAAAATCGGCGACAAAGAAATACGAGCTGCGTTTGACAACCCAATCGGCACGCCGCGCATCGCCGAACTGGCGAAGGGTAAGAAAGACGTGGTTATTCTTTTTGACGATCTTACCCGGCCAACCAAGACGGCCGAACTGGTGCCTTACGTTCTTGAGGAACTCAAGGAAGGCGGCATCAGGGACGAAAACATACGGTTTATAGCGGCGCTCGGTGCCCACGGCGTGATGAGGCTGATGGACTACGTGCAGAAACTGGGACTGGATGTTGTCCAGAAGTATCCGGTCTACAACCATAATCCTTACGAAAATTGCACCTACCTGGGGAAGACGGCGCACGGCATCGAGGTCTCGGTGAACAGCGAGTTCATGGCCTGCGACCTGAAGATTGCCCTGGGCGGGCTGGTACCACACCCGACCGCCGGGTTCGGCGGGGGCGGTAAGATGGTACTGCCCGGCGTCTGCAGCATCGACACGATACTCGCCAATCACGGCGGCCTGGGCGAAATGTCCGAAGACAAGAATATGAAACTGAACGCCTGGGGTAATGTGGAAGATAACCTGATGCGACAGGACATCGAGGAAATAGCCAGGATGGCCGGGCTGGATGTCTCGGTGAATGCGGTGATGAACCTGTCCCGGGATACGGTGGCCGTGTTTGTCGGCGACCTGGTGGCGGCGCACCGGGCGGGAGTCAAGGTGGCGCGGAAGCATTACGCCACGCCGGTGCCGGCAGCCGCCGAGGTGGTGGTGGCTAACGCTTATGCCAAAGCCAACGAGGCGGCGATAGCGGTGGAGACGGGGCGCAAGCTGCTCAAGGAAGAGGGCGGCGACCTGATAGTCACCTGCAATATCCCCGAGGGACAAATCTGCCATTACCTGGCGCGGAGTTTCGGTAAAAAGATCGGGGGCAGGCTGTACGGGGTGCGGACGGCACTGCCGGAGAGGGTGAAGCGGATGATAGTGCTCGGCCCGTACATGGACCGGGTGGGGCTGGACTGGCTGGGGCCGCAGGACCAGATTATCATCATCAACAGCTGGCCGGAAATAATCGACCTGCTGAAGCAAAGTCACGGTGACGGCACGAAGGTGTCCGTTATCCCCGACGCCACCATTCAGTATTTTCCCCAGCTGGAGAGGGGCAAGACGGAAATCTTCCCGGCCGACTAGAGCGAGCAACGCCATCCCGGGGACAGCATGACTTGGTTCCAGGATGGCGTTTTCTTTGTCTTTAAGAGACCGTCTGGCCGACCAGTGATTTCATCTCCTCGATACCAGCTTTTAACTTGTCCACGTTATTGTTGATGACGTAACCGAGCATGAAAAGCCGGTAGCCTTCCTTAGCCCATTTTGCCAGGCCCCCGGGGGCAATGCCGCCGATACCGGCGACCTTGCCGGTCTCCTGGCAGATACGGGCAATCTGTCTCAGCTTGTCCTCAACAATGTCGGTGGCGACCAGCTCCGACCGCAGGGCGGTGGGAGAGATGCCGCCGATATCTAGGACGAGGTCGTTGGCGCCGACGATGGTGCCGGTGACCCCTTCCAGGTTGAGGATATGGCGCAGGTTGCCGATGCCTTTCACCGATTCCGTCTGGGGGAAGAGCACCATGTTGTCGTTGACGTAGCCGGTGATGGTGAGGAGGGGCATCTCGGCGGGGTTCTGCCCGTCCAGCAGATAAGGGCTCATGCCAATGCCGGCGCCGCGGTGTCCGATGGGCGGGAAATACGACTGGTTGACGGCGTATAAGGCTTCTTCCACGGTATCGGTGCCGGGCACCATCATGCCGTTGACGCCGGCATCCAGGTAGCAGCGGAAGTTAGCCCACTTTTCTTCCGGCCGGAGCAGAATGGGAATCTCCAGTTCGCGGGAGACACGGATATATTCAAAGATGGTCTCCTTGTTGACCAGGCTGTGCTCGTTTTCCATCATGATGAAGTCATAGCCGAAGTCCTTGAGCGCCTGCACCGTTTTATCCGGGTCGTTGCCGGGGCCGATGGTCTGTCCGTAGACCAGCTCACCCGCCTGAAGTCGCTGCTTAAAGTTAAGAGTTACGTTGGTTGCCATGAAATCCTCCCGTATTATATTTTTCAGGTTTTGCCCTGAAAGTACCCCTGCCGCCACCCACAGA